>JAAYMJ010000023.1 GCA_012521455.1 Clostridiaceae bacterium | reverse complement strand
TCCAAAAGGGCGTTTATTGACTCTTCCTTTGCGGATTCAATAAACCCGCAGGTGTTTACGATTATAATATCTGCCAAATCCGGGTCGTTTACGATTTCATGCCCCTTTCCTTTTAGAAGGGCCAGCATCATCTCAGCGTCAACCGTGTTTTTTGAACAGCCAAGTGATACAATACCGATTTTAGACATTTACAGTATACCGCCTTCCATTAACGTCTTAATAACATTTTCAATATCCAATCTTCTAAAGCCTTTATACATAAGCTTTCTTATTACCTTTTCCCTTATTTTTAAATCCCTTAAATCCACGTTTTGCTTTAGTATTAATTCTTTTATGGTGTCAGGCTCGCAAATCTTTTCCCCTGACAACGCCCCATCTATAATATCATCAGGTATCCCTTTAGCTTTTAGCTCTAAAATAATCCGCCGCGTTCCCCGCTTTTTTAAGTTTACGCTGTCATGGACAAACCTTTTTGCGTAATCAAAATCATCAAGGTAGCCCAGTTCCTCAAAATGAAGCACCAGTTTTTTTACCTCATCTTCTTCATAACCTTTTTTGATTAGCTTATCCGAAAACTCCTTTTTGGAATATTTGCGTTTTAGAACCAGCTTTAACCCGTAATCCTTTATATCCATCACACATACTCCATAAATACCCTGTTTGCAATATCCAGCGCCTTATCCGTAAGCTTTATGTTTCCTTCCTTTATTTCGACAAGCCCCTGATTTATCAGCTTATTAGTTATTTCGGGGAATTCCCCGAAATAACTAACCCCATCAATAAGCCTGAGCCCCAGCCATATCCTCTCTTTTTTAAAATCCTCGTCTGAAAGCTTTTCCCCAACATTCTTTAGCCCTTCATGTTTTAGGTACTCCGGCAAAAGAAGGGTGTTATAATATCTTGTCTTTCCAAAAAAGGAATGGGCGCCAAGGCCTAATCCGATATAATCTTCCATAAGCCAGTATTTCATGTTGTGTCTTGACATAAAGCCCTCTTTTGCGAAATTTGATATCTCATAGTGGATAAAACCCGCCTCTTTAAGCCTTTGTGCCATTAAATGATACATCCTGCGCTCATCTTCTTCATCGGGCAAATCCAAATCCATCTCATAAAAGGGTGTGCCTTCCTCTAAAATCAAGGAATAAGCCGAAATATGGTTAACATCAAGCTTTATGCCCTCACAAAGGGAATACAAAAAATCATCCGCCTTTTGCCCCGGAAGGCCGAACATCAAATCAAGGCTTATGTTTCCAAACCCCGCAAGGCGCGCCCAGTTTACGGTTTCATATATCTCGCTTGCATTATGAATTCTTCCAAGCCTTTTTAGTTCCTCATCCAAAAAGGACTGGGCTCCAATGCTTATGCGGTTAAAACCGCTCGCTTTCAGCTTTTTTAGCTTTTCAAAGGTAGCGGTGCCAGGGTTTACCTCAATGGTGATTTCAGCATTACCCGCTATATCAAACTTTTTATATATTTCATCCAAAACCCTTAAAATGCTATCTTCCGATAAAGAAGAGGGCGTTCCGCCGCCAAAATAAACTGTGTCAGCGCAAATCCTGTCATAGGTGCCTATCTCATAAATGAGGGCGGAAACATAGTCATTTTCAAGGTGGAAAATATTTGAAAAAGAAGGAAAATCGCAGTAAAGGCATTTCCTTTTGCAAAAGGGGATATGCACATAAATCCCAAACATCAGTCCAGTTTTAACACCGACATAAACGCCTCTTGTGGAACCTCAACCGTTCCCACCTGGCGCATCCGCTTTTTGCCTTCCTTTTGCTTTTCCAAAAGCTTTTTCTTTCTGGTTATATCCCCGCCGTAGCACTTTGCCAAAACGTCTTTCCTTAACGCCTTTACCGTTTCCCTCGCGATAATCCTGTTTCCGATTGCCGCCTGAATCGGGATTTCAAATAGCTGGCGCGGTATCGCTTCCTTCAATTTTTCCGCAATCCTCCTGCCCCTGCTTTGGGCCTTTGAGGTGTGAACAATAAAGGATAGGGCATCAACCACTTCACCGTTTAATAAAATATCTAATTTCACAAGGCTGCTCTTTTCATAGCCCTTCATTTCATAGTCAAAGGAAGCATAGCCCTTTGTCCTGCTCTTTAGGGCGTCAAAAAAGTCATAAATAATTTCATTAAGCGGCAATACATAGTGAATTTGAGCCCTTGTTTTGTCAATGAATTTCATGTCAATATAAGTCCCCCGCCTTTCCTGGCAAAGCTCCATAATGGCCCCTACATATTCCGACGGGGTAAGTATGGTGGCGTCAACCACAGGCTCTTCCATGTACTCAATTTCAGTAGCCGGCGGCAGGTTTGTGGGATTGTCAACAAAAACAACATCCCCGTTGGTCTTTTTTATCCTGTACACAACGCTTGGCGCGGTTGTCACCAAATCCAGATTAAATTCCCGCTCAAGCCTTTCTTGAATAATTTCCATATGCAAAAGCCCCAAAAAGCCGCAGCGGAAGCCAAATCCCAAAGCAACGGAAGTCTCTGGCTCAAAGGAAAGAGATGCGTCATTTAGCCTCAATTTTTCCAATGCGTCCCTTAAATCGTCATACTTCGCGCCGTCCGCCGGGTAAATCCCGCAAAACACCATTGGGTTTACCTTTTTATACCCTGGAAGTGGCTCGCTGGCAGGATTTTTCTCATTGGTAATGGTATCCCCTACCCTTACATCCTGCACGCTTTTAATGCTCGCGGCAATATATCCCACTTCCCCCGCAACCAGCTCGCCCGACGGGGAAAGGCCCAAAGGTTTAAGGTACCCGACTTCCACAACTTCAAATTCCTTTTGGTTTGCCATGAAGCGGATTTTGTCCCCCACTTTAATGGAGCCGTCCATCATTCTTACATATACAATAACCCCGCGGTAGGAGTCATAATATGAGTCAAAAATCAGCGCTTTTGTGGGCGCGTTGACATCCCCACGGGGAGAAGGTATCTTCTTTACAACCGCTTCTAACACTTCTTCAATGTTTATGCCCATTTTTGCTGAAATCAAGGGGGCGTCGGAGGCGGGAATGCCTATCACGTCCTCAATTTCGGCCTTTACCATCTCAGGCTGGGCGTTTGGCAAATCTATTTTATTTATAACCGGCACAATTTCAAGGTTGTTGTCAATGGCAAGATAGGTGTTTGCCAAAGTCTGCGCCTCAATGCCCTGGGAGGCGTCCACCACTAAAATCGCGCCTTCACATGCCGCCAGGCTTCTTGAAACCTCATAGTTAAAGTCCACATGCCCCGGGGTGTCAATTAAGTTTAGGATATATTCCTCCCCGTCATTTGCGCGGTACACCAATCGCACCGCCCTGGCTTTTATGGTTATTCCCCTTTCCCTTTCAAGATCCATATTATCCAAAAGCTGGTCTTCTTTTTCCCTTTCGCTGATTACCCCGGTTTTTTCAAGGAGCCTGTCAGCCAAAGTGCTTTTACCGTGGTCAATATGGGCAATAATGCAAAAGTTTCGGATTTTGTCCAATGACATTCGGTCTACTCCCTTCATAAAAGTGAATGTATATAAATTTGATATTTTTTCATTTAATTAACTAATTTATTATACCATAGTATAATAAAATTTCAAAATACTTATTTTAAAAATTATATCATATCCCCCTGTCCAATACTGAAATAGGCTAATTATATTTTAAAACAAATTTCCTTTCTAATTAAATAAAACCCAAAATCCCGTTTGGATTTTGGGTTAAAATATATTCTTAAAAACAGGTATTTCCTCATCCTTCAAATGTTTAATTTCGCTGGTTAAATTTGAGTTTTCAAGCAAATAGCCTAAATAATCCTGGTTTTTTATATAAATCAAGGTTCTTTCAATAGAGCTTTCAATATCTTTCAGGTTGTGGTGGTGGATAAACATAAAACACTTCTTTTCAATTTCAATATATTTATCTTTAAGGCTGTTTGCTTCTTTCATCGCTTCAAACCAGTCGCCCCGGGTCACCAAATCATATATTCTTTGCGCATGCGCATCTAATTCGGTAAAAGATTTATTAAGATACATCTCAAGCCCGATTAACGCGAGAATAAGTATTACCATTAACGCCGTTGCCAGCTTAACTCTGTCCATAATACCCCCCTATTCCTGATTTTTCTTGTCTTTTTCATTCAACTGAAAAATCACATTTTTTTCTTCATCCACAATCATAAAAAATACATCTTCAGGGGATGAAACGTTCAAACTCTTTAATTTTTGATAAACCCACTCCATTGTGACTTTCGCCCCTTTCATGCCTTCCTCGTCAATTTTGCCGTCGTTTATTACCATATACTGCAAAAGGGGCGTTTTCGTTGTAAGATTTAAATCTTTTACCGTGGGATTGGCAGCTTCCGCTTTAGGTATTATGCTTAACTTGCCGCTGGTTTCAAGTATCGCATACTCCACATCCGAAATATCCAAATACCCTTTGAGTCTTAATTCCTCCTGCAAGTCATCAAGATTAATCCTCATAAGGCGCATATTTTCCTTTACCACTTTGCCTTTATTTATTAAAATGCTTGGATACCCCGTGGTAATTCTTCTAAACCACTTGAATTTCAAAGACAAAAACGAAAAAATCACTTCAGCGAAACACAGGGTAAAAATCGGCACTATCCCTGACACAATCGGCATTTCACTTGACTCCATAGGAAGGGTTGCCAGTTCGGAAATCATTATGGAAACCACCAGCTCGCTTGGCTGAAGTTCACCCACCTGCCGCTTTCCCATTACACGCATGGCAGTAATGGTGACAACATATAAAATCAAAGTCCGGATGAGCGAAATCAGCATAAAATTCCCTCCAAAATAAAAAATCGCAGGAAAAACCCTGCGATTATTATTTGTATTATTTTTAATTTTTATTAAATGGCTTAAGCGCACCATCACTCAGTATCCGGCTTTTCACCTTGAATATCAAGGCTTTTATCCTTTTCATCCAAAGCCCCGCCCGCGGTTTCCTCATTAACCACCGCTTTTTCATCCACCATAACCACCTCATTTTTATAGTGGATTAAAGGCTCAAAAGAATACCCCCTGATAATCAAATCCTCAATAATATATGGTAACGCCTTAATCCCTTCTTCTTTCCCCGCGCTGTCATGCATTAGGAAAACTATCTTTTCCTTTTCCCCCGCGGTCTTTTTGTATTCCTCAAACAATTCCCAGTCCGCTTTCTTTTTCCCCACCGCGTCATTTGTCAGACAGTTCCAGTCAATGTATTTGTAATTCAGCTGGGCAAGAAGCGGCTTAAACTTTTGCTTATAGGAATCGCTGCTGCCGCCGGGGAACCTGAAAATCCCCATATCGTAATCAAAGCCCAAAATTTCGTCAACAATGCTTTCGGTTTTGGTTATCTCAGAAATAAAAGCCTCATTGCTTGAATATATTTGTTTATATACATGGGAATATCCGTGGTTTGCGATAGTGTGCCCTTCATTATATATCCTTCTTATGATATCGGGATATCTTTGGGCCTGCTTTCCTAATACAAAAAACGTGCCCTTTATATTATACCTTTTTAAAATATCCAGAATGTGCGGCGTCACTGACTCCGACGGCCCGTCGTCAAAGGTTAAATAAGCTATTTTTTCCCCGTTTTTAACCCTCATAACCGGAAGCTCATTTTCATTGCCCTTGCTTGTTGCGGGGGACGCATTGTTTTCCTTCACATACTCAATGGAAGGGGTGGGGGTGGGTGTCGGGGTTGGCGTTGGCGTCGGCGTGGGCACAATTGTTGGCGCAGGTGATGGCGAAGGGGCCAAAACTTCTTTTTCATCATTTATGGTAGCCATAGCCGGCACATCTTTATTAATATAATGATTTGCAAACAATATTCCCGCGGGGACCAAAACCGCCAAAACAACAAAAGCGGCAACTGCTAATATGGCTTTTTTTGAGGTATATTTTTTTGTCTTAAAAATCCTGTTCTTACTCATACTACACCTTCAAGCTATTTTTACATTATTAGTATATATTAAAAACCATACTAATTCAACCAAAAACAACATTATTATTTTAAAATTACGTTTGAATTTCAAACAAAATATACTTTATTTATACAAAATAATAAAATTTTCGAAATTTTATGACATATGGATAAAACTGTGTTATAATATAAATAATTACATCTATATAAATAATTGGAGGTCATTTTATGAAAAAATTAATAATCATCCTGCTAATGCCAATAATATTAATAACCACATCATGCAAAATGGAAGCAACAAACTCCAATTTAACACCAAAAGAAGAAACAAAAATTGAAGAAGTAAAAAAAGAAGAACCGCAAAAAACACCGCAGCCTGAAATTAAAAAGGAAACAGTACCGCCAAAAGAAACGCCAGCTGAAGTTATCCCAAGCGCCACCCCAACGCCAATTTTAAAAACAGATTTTTCCGCTCTTGCTAACGATACAAACGGATGGGGTTTTAGGCGGATTAAAGGCTCGCGGCCCGAATTTACAAAAATGCAAACCCAAATGATGGAAAAATACAACTGCATATACATGGGCTCAAGCGAAGAAAAAGTGCTCTATCTTACCTTTGATGAAGGATATGAAAACGGATACACTCCTATGATTTTGGATACACTAAAAGAAAAGCAGGTTCCCGCGGCGTTTTTCATAACCGGCCCGTACTTGCAAAAACAGGAAGAACTTGTAAAACGGATGCTGGATGAAGGCCATATCGTAGGAAACCACACCCAAAACCATCCATCCCTTCCTTCGTTAATTACCGAAGAAAAAATTGAAGAAGAAGTTTTAAAGCTAGACAGGATATTTTATGAAAAATTTGGGAAATCCATGAAATACCTCCGCCCGCCAATGGGGGAATTCAGCGAAAGGACTTTGGCGGTTACCAATTCATTGGGCTATGTTAACACCTTTTGGTCTTTAGCTTACAAAGATTGGGTTACCACGGAACAAAAAGGCAAGGAATACGCTTTTAAAAACGTAACTGAAAATTTGCACAACGGTGCCGTAATTTTGCTTCACGCGGTATCAAAGGACAACGCGGAAGCCCTTGGTGATATCATAGATTACGCGAGGGCAAACGGTTATACATTTTTAAGCCTTGATGAATATAAATAAAATTTTTAAAAGAATTAATTAAAAGACCAAAACAGAAATATTAATCAAAAACCGCTCTAAATTGTTAGTATACATATCATAATCTTTGTGAAAATTATTAATACATCACATACATGGAGGATGTATTATGGTTTTCACAAAGAAATTTTGTAAAGTTTTAGCAAAAACCCTAGCGGTTTGCGCTTTTATATACAGCTTTCAAATAGTATACAGCCTCCCTTCTGATTTATTAATGTATGAAGGCGAGGGCCATACAATAAATATGATAAACCCGGTGGTGCTAAAAGGCGGGGAAAGCGTTTTAATTAAAAAAGCATCACCTATAAGCAACAAAGTTGACATCATCCCAAAAAAAAGCGGTAAACACAAAATCAGCTTAAGTTTACTTGGCGTAATCCCGTTTAAAACATTGGAAGTCAATGTAAAAAAAGCCGATACCCTAATCCCTGGAGGAAATGCCATAGGCATAAAGCTTCACTCCGACGGGTTAATTGTGGTAGGGACCAGCGAAGTGGTTGACATAAATAAAAATCCAAAAAACCCGGCGAAAGACGCGGGAGTAAAGGAAGGTGATGTCATAGTTGAGGCAAATGGGCAGAAACTTTCCTCTAGCAAGGATTTTGCCAATATCATAAAAAACGCGCCTGAAGGGATTGTGGAATTAAAAATTCTTCGCAACGACACCCCCATTAATATAACAGTAAACGGGGCCCTATGCGAAAACAACGAATACAAGCTAGGTATATGGGTAAGGGACGGGACCGCAGGAGTCGGCACCCTTACATTTTACAATCCCAAAACCAGGGAATACGGCGCGCTGGGCCACCCTATATCAGATGTTGACACAGGTATAATTTATAAGACATTGGATGGAAAAATCACAAGATGTATTGTTAAAGACGTCAAAAAAGGAAGAAGCGGCTGGCCCGGTGAACTTGTAGGCTCATTTGCCGCGGAAAAAGAGATAGGCGATATTAGAAAAAACACAACAATGGGCATTTTCGGTTACCTTTTCGACAAAGATATTTTAAAATTAACGAAAGAATACCCCGTAGCTTTAAAATGGCAGGTCAAGGAAGGCAAAGCGTCAATTCTGGCGACTTTGGAAGGTGAAGAAGTTTTGGAATATGACGCAGAAATCATTAGTATTTCAAAACTTTTTTACAATAACAACAAAAATATGATAATTAAAATCACCGACGAAAGACTTTTGAAAAAAAGTGGCGGAATAGTGCAGGGGATGAGCGGCTCACCCATTTTGCAGGACGGAAAAATTGTAGGGGCCGTCACCCATGTATTTGTCAATGACCCTACGAAAGGCTATGGTGTTTTTATAGAAAATATGCTAAATTTATTGGAAAATCAAAATTAAAAATCGACTTTATAATTTATTGTAATATATTATATTGAATGTTTAAAAATTTTTTAACAAATTTTGTAAATTTTTTCTTGCATTTACTGTTAAAATATGGTAATATAACTAATGAAAATTTAAGAAACAGGAGGAGAAAATGTGAATAACGCAATTAATGTTCTTTTAGCCGACGACAACGTGGATTATATCGAAATGATTAAGACGTATTTCGACGAACTGCCTGACATTAACGTGGTCGCAACAGCATACAACGGTAAGGAAACACTTGAAAAACTTGCAACATTTTCACCCGATGTATTGGTTTTGGATATCGTAATGCCCGAACTTGACGGACTCGGGGTATTGCAAAAAATGGGGGAACTTCCCATTAAAAAGAGGCCGATAGTAATTGTCCTAACGGGCGCAAAGAAAGAAAAAGTTGCCCACCTTTGCATGAGCCTTGGGGCGGACTACTTTATGCTAAAACCCTGCGATAAAGAAGTATTGGCAGAAAGAATAAGAATGCTTTCCCGCTCCACGCCTTTAATTGAAACCAAGGGCGTTGTGGACCAGTTAGTTTCAGCTTCCCCGAAAGCCTATGAAGATAAAGGCATTGAAATATGTGTTACCAACATGATTCATTCCGTTGGGGTACCTGCAAATATTAAAGGCTATCAATATTTAAGGGACGCAATCATTATGTCCATTTCCGACGCGGAATTAATAAACGCAGTAACAAAGCAGCTATACCCCAAAGTTGCTGAACGCCACAACACCAGCCCAAGCAGGGTTGAAAGGGCAATCCGCCACGCTATTGAAGTTGCTTGCATGAGAGGTAATGAAGAAGTTTTATATAAATTGTTTGGCTATACCATAAACAACGCCAAAGGCAAGCCGACAAACAGCGAATTTATCGCAATGATTGCCGATAAGTTAAGACTTGAATTAAAAGTAGGTTAATAAATAAGAAATACTTATTTAACAAATTTTATAACAATTTAAAAACTCCAAAATTTTGGTATGCACCCTTATTTGGGTGCATATTTTTTTGTAATTTTTTTATTAAACAGGCATACATATAAAAAATATAAAATTGAAAAAGGGTGATGTTATGTTAGAATTTATCATGGCAAACTGGATAAGCATTTTAATTGTGGCAGTTATAGTTGCAATCATTATAATACTCTTGCGTTTAGGCTACACACCCATAATAAAAGAAATGCTCTTTTATTTAGTTGTCAAGGCTGAACAAGAACTAGGCGGCGGGGTCGGGGAATTGAAGTATTCAACGGTGGTGTATTGGGTTTACGAAAGGCTCCCGGCAATCGCAAAAATAATTATCACGCCAAAATTTTTGGATAAGCTCATTGAAGAAGCGGTGCAAAGAATGAAAAAGTATTTATCTGAAAACCAAAACGCGGCTGAGTTAATTAACAATAATAAATAAACGCGCAAAAAAAATGCTAGAGAAACTCTAGCATTTAATTTTATTAAGCAAATCAAGTGGTAATATAATAATAATTTATTACGCCATAAAATAAACCCAAAAGCACAAACAGCATTTTTTTGAAACTGACAGCACAAAATTACTTTTTATTGGAATTTTTAAAAATTATTTGCCTGTCACCTCATAATTATCGTATCCCCGCTTTGCTACAAAAATCAAGGCTATACATGCGGCTATGTAAATTACGGGCACCGCCTGCAGATAGTTAAAGTATTTGCCAAAAACATAAATTAGCCTGTATTGGGCAAAAGACCAGGACCCTACAAATGTCCCGGGCAGCATTTTCCAAATATGTGATATAACCCCCAGCTTTGAGGGAAGGTTTATCATTGAAAGGAACAGCCCCACTACCATGACGGAAGTCACCGCCGCGTGATTTTTTAAAGCCATGGATAAAAATGCGGCTACCATGCTGTATAAAACGGAAATTATTATGATTAACCCTTCCATAATTAAAACAGCTTCCCCAATGGATAAATCCATCATACAGCCGGGAATCCTGATTT
>JAAYMJ010000328.1 GCA_012521455.1 Clostridiaceae bacterium | reverse complement strand
TTTAGTAAGGTGTTTTTATTTTTTGGCTTTTGGGTTTTCAGTTAAAAACACAAAAGCGGTACCAAAGGACGGCGCTTTTTTAATTTGCGCAAACCACAAAAGCAACTGGGACCCGCCGGCAATTGCGGTGGGAATTAGACGGCGGCTTGGGTTTTTGGCAAAAGCCGAGCTTTTTAAAAACAAAGCCTTTGGCGCCTTTTTAAAATATGTGGGGGCGTTTCCCGTAAAGCGGGGCGCTGGGGATATAGGCGCCATGAAAACTGCTGTATCCGTAATTAAAGCGGGCAAACCCCTTTTGATTTTTCCCGAAGGCACAAGGGTGAAAAAGGGCCAGGTGAAAAAGGCGAATAACGGCGCTGTAAGGCTTGCCATAATGTGCGGGGTTCCCATTTTGCCCGTAGGGATTGGCGGGGAATACCGCTTTTTTGGAAGAGTAAAGATAAATATTGGAAAACCGGTAACTTATGATGAATATAAAGGGAAAAAACTAAGCGATGAGGAAATTGACAAATTGACCCAGGATTTGATGGACAAAATTTACGCTTTGGCGAATAATTAAATTCGTAAATTTACATAAAATAAGGGGAGAGGATTAGTTTTCACTTTTTGTGAAAATATAAGGTTATGAAAATAATACTTGCTAAAAGCGCGGGATTTTGCTTTGGCGTGAGCCGGGCGATGAAACTTGTTTTAGACGAAATTAAAAAGGGAAAAAAGATAAAAACTTTAGGGCCCTTAATTCACAATGACAATGTTATTTCCTACCTTGAAAAAAACGGTGTGGGGGTAATATCCGACGTAAAAGAGGCAACCCCTGACACTTTGGTTGTCATCCGCAGTCATGGGGTAAGCAAGGAAATTGAAAATTACTTAAAGGAAAATAATATAGAATACATTGACGCGACCTGCCCCTTTGTAAAACGCATTCACAAAATCGTGGAACAAAGCAAAAGGGAAGGCAGGGATATTGTAATCATCGGCAATAAAAACCACCCTGAAGTTATTGGCATAAACGGCTGGTGCGAAAACAGCGCGGAAATAATAGAAAATGAGACGGAAGCCCAAAATTATAAAAACGATAACAAAGTGGCGGTGGTGGCTCAGACCACTTTCAACCGGGAAATTTGGCAAAAATCCACTAAAATTTTAAAAAACACTTGCAAAGATATAGTATTTTTTGATACAATATGCAGTGCGACTGATGAACGACAGAAGGAAGCGGCAGAAATAGCCAAAGCAAGCGATATATTTTTTGTGATTGGGGATAAGAAAAGCTCTAACACGCAAAAGCTCTATGACATTTGCAAAAATATTTGCCCTACATACCATATTGAAAACAAAAATGAAATTTTTGACCTAAGTCCTTACAAGGACAAAGTTATAGGCATAACTTCCGGCGCGTCGACGCCGGATTGGATAATAAAGGAGGCTTTAAACACAATGGAAGATTTCAATCAACAAGGCAGCGAGATGAGTTTCGCGGAGGCATTTGAAAGATCACTTAAGGTTTTAAATACAGGGGATGTGGTACAGGGTACAGTTATAGGATTAACTCCAACTGAAGTTTATGTTGATTTAGGATTTAAAATGGATGGCGTTATTCCCCTATCTGAACTTACTGATGATCCGACCCTGAAACCAAGTGATGTATTAA
Organism: Clostridiaceae bacterium; assembly: GCA_012521455.1. Classification (GTDB taxonomy): domain Bacteria; phylum Bacillota; class Clostridia; order UMGS1883; family JAAYMJ01; genus JAAYMJ01. The sequence continues at coordinate 3,794 of JAAYMJ010000328.1, read as the reverse complement.
AAGTTGGAGACGAAATAGAAGCTTTTGTGGTTAGGGTAAGCGACATGGAAGGCACGGTTATGCTTTCCAAAAAGAGACTTGATTCCATTAAAGGCTTGGAAAAAATCGAAGAGGCATATAACAACCAAAGCGTATTAACCGGAAGGATTATCGAAGCTGTAAACGGAGGCGTGGTTGTTTTATCCCACGGGATTAAGATTTTTGTTCCCGCAAGCCAGGCAAGCGACAGGTTTTTGCAAGACTTAACAAGCCTAATTGGAAAAGAAGTTAAATTCAGGGTTATTAACATAAAAGAAGAAAGAAGAAGAAAAAAATTCATCGGCTCAATTAAGAGCGTTGCTATTGAAGAAAAAGAAAGATTGCAAAAGGAATTTTGGGATAATGTTGAAGTTGGCAAGACCTATAAAGGTGTTGTAAAAACTTTGACCAACTTTGGCGCCTTCGTGGATTTAGGCGGGGTTGACGGTTTAATTCATATTTCAGAACTTTCCTGGAACAAAATTAAGCACCCGTCTGAAGTTTTAAAAGAAGGCCAAATTGTCGAAGTGGTTGTGCTTGAAGCTGATAAAGAAAACCAAAAGGTTTCTTTGGGATATAGAAAATCCGAGGATAACCCATGGGTTATCGCTCAAGGAAAATACAATTTGGGTGATGTGGTATCCGCAAAAGTGGTAAGGTTAGTCCCCTTCGGCGCCTTTGTTGAGTTAATGCCGGGCGTGGATGGCTTAATTCACATTTCCCAAATTTCCACAAAGCGCATTGGAAAGCCTGAAGACGTATTAACCGTTGGACAGGTGGTAGAGGCTAAAATTGTGGAACTTGACTGGGAAGCAAAGAAAATCGGGCTTTCAATCAGGGCGTTAATTGAAGAAGAAAAAGCAAAAGAAAACCAATCAAGCGAAGGTGTGGAAAATAAGGAAAGCGCTGAAAGCGCACAAAGCGTTAGCGAGTAAAGCAGAAAGCAATAGATTGGTAAAATATGACAATATAAGGTCCGTAAAATTTACGGGCCTTTAAATAGGTCTCAATCAAAAATTTTGAGGTGATAGTTTTGAGTATAGCAGAGAATAAAGAGCTTTTGCGAAGCCAGAAAGCAAAAGACTTCTTTAGCAGAATGTACGGGGAAAAAGATTTAGAAAGACAAATCAAAAGATATGAAACCTTGCTTGATACTTATAAAGAGCGCTTTGGCGACCATGAGGGAGTTGTGCTTTTTTCATCCCCCGGAAGAACCGAAATCGGCGGAAACCACACTGACCACAACCATGGGAAAGTTTTAACGGCAAGCATTACCCTAGACTGCATTGGGGCTTGCAAAAAAACTGATGACAATATAATCAGCGTTCATGATATAACATATAATGACGATTTTAAAATTGACATAAACAATTTAGAAAAGCAGTCAAGCGACAACGGCGCGATGGCCCTAATCCGCGGCATACTTAAAGGTTTTATAAATAACGGATATAAAATCGGCGGGTTTAACGCGGTATTCCAAAGCAATGTTATAAGAGCTGCGGGCGTAAGCTCATCTGCCGCATTTGAAATGATAATCTGCATGATTATAAACACCTTCTACAATGAAGGCAAAGTCGACAAGGTAACATTCGCAAGAATAGGGCAGTTTGCGGAAAATGAATACTGGGGCAAACAGTCAGGTCTTTTGGACCAATGCGCCTGCGCTTTTGGGGGCCTTATTACCATTGACTTTGAAAACCCGAAGGCGCCTAAAGTCAGGGAACTTGACTTTGACTTTTCAAAGGAAAACCACAGCTTGATTATTGTAAATACAGGCAAAAACCATGCGGATTTGTCCGCTGAATATTCATCCATCCCCATTGAAATGAAATCCGTTGCAAAATATTTGGGAGGAGAGGTACTCAGGGATGTGGATGAGGCGCAGGTTATAAAAAGAGCCCAGGAAATCGCAAAAACTACCGGGGACAGGGCAATACTCCGGGCAATTCACTATTTTGAAGAAAACAAAAGGGTGGACGAACAAGTAAAAGCCCTCGAAAACGGTGAATTTGGCAAATTCTTAGGACTTGTGACCGATTCCGGGAACTCGTCATGGAAATATTTGCAAAACTGCTACAATATAGCGGAATACAACGTTCAGGGAATTACCATGACACTTGCCCTAACTGAATTATTCCTAAAAGAAAGGAATATCGGGGCTTGCCGTGTGCATGGCGGCGGGTTTGCAGGCGTTATTATGGTAATACTTCCAAACGAATATGTGGAAGAATACACAAAATACATAAATGAAGCGCTCCCTGCAAACGACGTTTACAATATGAGTATCCGTTCCTACGGTGTTGTAAACGTAAGCCAGCACATTATGTAAAAATAGTTCTTGCAATTAATATAAATATGTGGTACAATTAATCTATTAATTGATTTATTATCTCCTTTTAGGATAAAAATCATTTAATAATATCCTAAAAAGGAGGTAAAACTTGTGGCTGATAAGAATTTGACTTGCAAGGACTGCGGCAGCGAATTTATCTTTACAGAGGGCGAACAGGCTTTCTACAAAGAAAAGGGTTTTGAAAACGAACCTCAAAGATGCCCTGAATGCAGGAAGTTAAGAAAGCAACAAAAAAAATCAATCTAATTCATATCTTAGAAGATAAATTTAGAAGGTTTAAAGACATAAGCAATTGCTTATGTCTTTTTTTATACTAAATAAATCCGTTTAGTCTTTTTTTCCGCCTTCAAACATACCCTCATATTAAATTTATCATGCCGCCCTTAATGCACAAAGGTTACAGGGGCAGCCCCTAAACAGAAAAAGTATTTTACATAATATACTTTTTTTAATAAAATACCTTGACAGGTGAGGTATATCGGTATATAATGTAACTTGAGGAGGTGGAAAGATGACAATCACTTCGGATATTTTAAGAGGGCATACTGACACGATAATATTAAAATGCTTGCTTGATGAGGACAGCTACGGCTATAAGATAAATAACTTCATAAAGGAAAAAACCAATGGGTTGTATGAACTCAAAGAAGCCACGTTATACAGCGCGTTCCGCAGGCTTGAGCAGCAGGGATATATAAAATCATACTGGGGAGATGAAAACACGGGGGCCAGGCGGAGGTATTATAAAATCACCCTTGAGGGAAGGCTTTATTATAAGAAAAATGTTGAGGAATGGGAAATGGCAAAGAGCATAATTGATACTTTAATAAAATAAAGAAGGAGTAATTGATAATGGAAGAAAGGTTGAAAAAATTCATTGACGAAGCTTTTTCTAACGCGCCTGACTCAAAAAATACCCAGGATGTAAAAGATGAAATGTATTTAAATTTGCTTGAAAAGTATAATGATGAACTTAAAAACGGAAAATCGGAAGAAGAAGCGTACCGCACAGTTATAGCCTCGGTCGGGGATTTATCGGAGTTAATCATGGAACTTAAAGCACAGGATGAACAAAATAAAAATGAAGAAACTGAAGAAGACGAAGAAAACAAAAGAAAAAGAACAATGTTTGTGGCGCTCGGGGTTGGCGGTTATATTATTTCAATAATCCCGGTCATCATATTTGGTCATTTTAAATTGGATTTCATCGGAATTTCACTCATGTTTTTGTTTTGCGCGATTTCAACGGGGCTTTTAATTTATTCTGGTTCATATAGCGGCACGGCAAAAAAGAAGCCAAAGGATGACGAAGCGCTAAAGAACAGCCTTTTGGGACTGTATTGGTCGGTTGTTGTTATCGCGTATCTTTTAGTAAGCTTTTTAACCCACAAATGGGCATTTACATGGATTATCTTTTTAATCG
>JAAYMJ010000327.1 GCA_012521455.1 Clostridiaceae bacterium | reverse complement strand
GGAATACATTATCGGCGGTAAAAAAGTGGGGATTTCGCAAGTTAACGCCTCAAACATTGATGAGGTTTTAAATATAAAAGACGGGATTTTAGCGGAAATGGAAGGGCTGATTAAAAATAAGGATTTTGACATTGTGCTTTTAATTGCGGGGGATGTTTTAAACGATAAGACTAAAATTTTTTACAAAGAAAAAAAGGCGGGCATAGTAAAGCGCGCCTTTGGCAGCGGTGATGACGAAGTAATTAGCTTAGACGGGGTAGTGTCAAGAAAAAAACAAATTGTGCCAAGGCTTGCGGACTATCTTGCAAACCTTTAGTTAAACTCCGTCATAAATTCCCAATACCTTTTAGGCATATTCCTCATTTGCGCACGGGGATTATGCCTTTCTTTTATGGAGATGGTGTTAAAAAAGAGCTTGAATAATTCCCTGTAATATTTTTCTTCTTCGCTTATGTTGCCCAATTCAAAGCCGTATACGGGAATGATTTGGCTTTTGTGGTTTTCATAAACCAGCGCGGCGTTATGGGTGGTATCGATTATCATAAATTTTTCGTTTTGGTAACGGTCGCAAAAGTGGTTTTTAATAAGTGGCAGGATAAAATTTTTGGGCGCGATTTTTGCCACTAAAAAGCCCCCAATTACGCTAAAGCGCACAAACCCCTTATACAGGTGGGCCTCCCTTCCTAGGTGCCTTACCGCCCTTGTGATTTCAAAAACATAGTCGTAATTTAATAGATTACAGACCCTCAACCCTTCCTTAAATCCCAGCCTTAAGAAGTTTAGCATTTTGATTTCCTTATCAGGCAGGCAGGTCAGGAAGGCGTTTTTTATTAAATAAAGCGCCTCGTTTCCCATTTTTTTAGGGATGGAATTTAAAACCCGCAGCGCTTTTTCTTCGTCCGTTTCTATTTCTTTTACCTCGCACAGGGGTATTTGCGCGTATGCGGGGGATATTATCATCATGGGGATTTCTTTTTTTTCATAGCTTTCAAAAACGCAGCACAAAAAGCCCCCAAAGGAGCCGTCGTATTTATACGCTAAAATTGGCCTGTCAGGCATTTTACTCTATCCTCCAATAGGTTTTTCGGGTTGTCAAAGAATGAAATTTGCTGGGGGCTTGCTTTTAAGGAGAGGGTTTCGTCATACATTTTTTGGGCGCTTTCGCTCATTAGAGCCCTAAGTATTTCGTCATTTGAAAATTTTAAGCCGGGATACATTTTGCTGTCGCAGGTTATAAAATATTTTGCCCTTTTAAGCGTGATATTTAGCCGCTTTAGTATTTCAAAGTCAAGTTTTTGGCTTCTCCTTGCCTTTATAATACGCTTTGCGCCTAAAACCCCGATCCCGGGAACCCTCAACAGTTCCTCATAGCTTGCCCTGTTTACTTCCACCGGAAAAAGCTCAAGATGGTTTAGCGCCCAGTTGCATTTGGGGTCAAGGTATGGGTTAAAGTAGGGGTTTTTTTCGTCCAGTATTTCATCGGCGGAAAAGCTGTAATAGCGGATTAGCCAGTCCGCCTGATAGAGCCTGTGCTCCCTGAGAAGGGGCGGTTTTGTGTCAAGGGAGGGAAGTAATGTATCCTCGTTTCTCGGAATATAAGCGGAATAAAACACCCGCTTTAGTTTATATTTTTTATATAAGCTTTCTGACAGCTTTAAAATCTGGTAATCGCTTTCAGGGCTTGCCCCGATAATCATTTGGGTGCTTTGCCCCGCGGGGGCAAATTTTGGGGCGTGATGATATTTTACAAGCTCGCCTTTGTTTTCCGATATGCTTTGGCTGATTAGCCCCATGGGTTTTAGGATTTTTTCCTTGCTTTTGTCGGGGGCCAAAAGCTCAAGGCTTCTTTGGGAGGGAAGCTCAATGTTGACACTGATCCTGTCGCATAAAAGCCCCAAGGCCTTGACAAGCTTGCCGTCCGCCCCCGGTATGGCTTTTGCGTGGATATAGCCGCCAAAATTGTATTCATGCCTTAAAATCCTGATTGCTTCAATCATTAATTCCTGTGTGTAGTTAGGGCTTTTGACGATGCCTGAGCTTAGGAAAAGGCCTTCAATGTAGTTACGCTTGTAAAAGTTTATCGTTATATCCGCAAGTTCCCTCGGCGTGAAGGTGGCCCTCGGGAAGTCGTTTGACCTTCTGTTTATGCAGTATTTGCAGTCATAGACACAGGCGTTGGATAAAAGCACTTTTAAGAGGGATATGCAGCGGCCGTCGGAGGAAAAACTGTGGCAAATGCCGCAGGAAACGCTGCTTCCTAATCCTTTGCCGACCCCTGACCTGTCAACGCCGCTGGAGGTGCAGGCAACGTCATATTTTGCGCTGTCGGTTAGTATCTTTAATTTTTCAAATAAATCCAACTTCAGCCCCCCTTTAAGTGAAATTTTAACACAAACAAATGTTCTTGTAAAGAAAAATTTATGCAGAAATATGATGCGCAAAAATTTAAAAATCAGCCTTAAAAAAGGCTGGTTTTTGGGGTTAAAAAATCCCCGTTTTGGGGGATTTTGGGGTGGATGAGCCATGATTGAAGGGTTTATGGCAAGTTAAAAAAGGGCGCAAGTTTTAACTTGCGCCCTTTTTAGTTTTTTATTAATTTGCTTCTTCCAAAACGAATTTTTGATTATTTTCGTTTGTCAAGTTTTCCTGAGTGATTATGCCGCCTTTTACGGTGATATAAAGTCCTGAGTGTTTAGCCTTAAATGAAACGGTGCCGTCGGCGTTTTTTTCTATGCTGAAGGCCTGGTTATCCCCGCCTGTCTGCTGGTATGTGATAATTGTAGCGCCCGGCTGCGCGGAATTGCCTGAAACGTCAAGGTATTTGAAGGTTTCAAGGTTTATAATGTTGTAGTAGCCGCCGTCAAGCTGCCTTAAAATCCAAATTGAGCTTTCCTGATTGTCGTTTTGTTTTGCAACAAGCGCCTTTGAGTCATCCAAGCCCAAAATTTCGCCAGTTGATTTTAGGGTAATCTTATAAAGTTTTGAGCTGGTTTGGTCGTCGGTTTTCACAAGCTTAAACTGCTGGATGTCTTTTGTGTATGACAGGAAGTTGTGGCTAACTTTTAGGTCCGTAGCTTCCAAGGCAAAACCTGAGAACCTGTTTCTTAATATGAAGGTGTCCCCGTTTTTAATAAACGCCCATTGACCCCTGTCGCCTGCGCCTGTTCCCATGCTCACTGGGTCGCCCGCTTGTGAGTACAAAAGGTCGGGCACTGTGATACTCGATTTGGTCTTTTTGTTAACCAAGTCAAACCAACCATCACCTGCGGGGGAGATTTCCCATTTTTGCTCGTCGGAATTATTTAAGCTTGATAGCACTAATTTGCCATCTTTTACGGTTAGGGCAAGGTTATCCTTGTTTACTATGGTGTAGTAGCGGGTCATATCCACTTCTTCTTTGCCCACGCCGATAGGTTCAGGGTTTTTGTCATACGCGGGGAATGAGGGGTCAGCGCGGTGCAGCATGTTCACAAATTCGCGGTACCTGTTAGGATATATAATTTCCATTGCTTTTTCCATGTTTTCGTTGCCTTGGGAAATCCAATAAAGCCTTGAGAATTCCGCAAGGTCTTCGTACCTGTTGGTGTTGCCGTAGCCGGATACAGGCACAATGTCATTGGATATAGCCCTGTTCCACCTTGAGTCCATGCCTGTGGAAAAGTCCACAACGTGGCCCAATTCATGGGCGGTGGTTTGAATCATTTGGGATAGGGGCGGCTCGTAATTTGTCCTGATCCAAATGGTGTTGTTTGAGCCGTTGTAGTTATTTGCCGGGTCGGGCTTATAAATGAAAGATTTTACGAATTTCCTAACCCCGTATGGGAACACTGCCATGGTATCAATCATTCTTTGGATAACGGGTGTGTTTTCCACTTCGGAATAAACGGTGAATTTGTGGGTTTCGGTGCCGTTTCCTTCCATTTCCACATCCACTGCCCATACAGTGCGCCTGTCGCCCCTCCAGATGTCGAAGTTTTCAATTTTGTATTTTTCGCCCGTTGTGTATTTAGCGTTGACTTTCTTTGTAACATCGCCCGTTACCATGTCATAGGGCACGGTTTTTAGGCTTTCAATTAGTATTTGTTTTTGTTCTTCCGCGCTTAAGTTTTCATAATCCTTGGATAAAAGCAATCCTTCAACCGTTGTCTGAACCCTTTGGGAATAGCCAACGGGTTGGTATAAATAAGCTTTAAACGCCCTTTGGTAGTTTTCGTCCAATGCTAAAAATCCCGGGGAGGTTAGCACGCTCCTCATTATGGAGTCGCCAACATATACAAGCTCCCACTTTTGGGTGTCAGAGTTAGTCTGGCTTGTTTGGATTACGATATTGTTTTGAACGTCCAAAACAAGCTTTGAGTGCATTGCGGTTAGGGTATATGTACCGTCAGCGTTTTGCGTGAACAAAAAGCTTTGGTTCAGGCCCCCGTTGGGGGTGTATTGGATTAGCGCTATACCCACATCCGTGGATTGGGCGGGAACGTCGGCGCTTTTTCCGCTGTTTTTGTTGGTTAGCCTGTAAACGCTATCCCCTGCAACGCCTAGCCCCCAGATTTGGGCGGGGTTTTCTTTGTTTTGGGCTTCAACGACGATTTCGCCGTTGTTATCCTTTGACCCGCCTTTTACCGCTAAAGCTTTTCCGGTGCCTTTGTTTATAATTAAGTAGTATTTGTTACCTAACGGGTCTTCTGTTAGCAAGTCTTTTGATTCTTTGGATTTAATAATGACTGTTTTTGTGGAGTCGTCCCATGATACTTCTTTTGAAAGGG
>JAAYMJ010000326.1 GCA_012521455.1 Clostridiaceae bacterium | reverse complement strand
GGTTATGATGGATGCGTTAGACGCGGGCGCCGAAGATTTTTCAGCAGAAGACGGCTATTTTGAAATCCTCACCGCGCCTGAACAGTTCAGCCAGGTTCGTGAAGCGTTAGAACAAAAGGGTTACACCTTTGAAAGCGCCGAAGTTGAAATGGTACCTCAAACAACCGTAAAACTTACCAATGAAGACGATATCAAAAACATGCAAAAGCTAATCGACCTGTTGGAAGATAACGACGACGTGCAAAACGTGTATCACAACTGGGAAATGGATTAAGTACTTACAGGTGTGCCTTTGGCACACTTTTATTTTTTATAAAATAGTATTTGCCTAAAATTTATATTCCTTGACATAATATTCTAAATACTATATGATAATAATATAATTGGTAAAATTTATAAAAATTTTTGTAATATTTTTTAAAAATTTTGAGGGATTTTTATGTTTAGCGGAAAAACACTACTGATTACTGGCGGCACAGGGTCCTTTGGAAACGCGGTTTTAGACAGGTTTTTAAAAACCGACATAAAAGAAATCCGCATATTTTCAAGGGATGAAAAAAAACAGGACGATATGCGACGGAAATATAAAAACGATAAAATAAAATTTTATCTTGGGGATATCCGAGACTTAGGCAGCTTAAACTTTGCCATGCGGGGCGTGGACTATGTTTTTCACGCGGCCGCGCTAAAGCAGGTCCCAACCTGCGAGTTCTTCCCCATTGAAGCGGTAAAAACCAATATTTTAGGCACCAATAATGTATTAGACAGCGCAATAACCCACAACGTAAAAAAAGTAATCTGCCTTTCAACGGACAAAGCCGCATATCCCATAAACGCCATGGGCATGTCAAAAGCACTGATGGAAAAGGTATTCATCGCAAAAGCAAGGAGAATTGACGAAAACAAAACCCTAATCTGCGGGACAAGGTATGGGAATGTGCTTGCTTCCCGCGGCTCGGTGGTTCCCTTGTTTGTTAAGCAGATTAAAAGCGGACAACCCATAACCATTACCGACCCCACTATTACACGGTTTATTATGACTTTGGACGAAGCCATAAACTTGGTTTTATACGCCTTTGAAAACGGGAGAAGCGGCGATATTATGGTCCTAAAATCCCCCGCCTGCACCATAGGCGATTTGGCGCAGGCCCTTCTTGAGATATTTGAAGCCAAAAATGAAATTAAATATATCGGCATTAGGCACGGTGAAAAAACCTTTGAAACCCTGGTTACCCGCGAAGAAATGGCGCGGGCCGAAGATATGGGCACCTTCTACCGCATTCCGATGGACAGCAGGGATTTAAACTATGAAAAATACTTCAGTGAAGGAAATGTAAATATAATCAAACAAAATGAATACACCTCCGACAACACCACAAGGCTGACAATCCCGCAAATCAAAGAAAAACTATTAAGCCTTGAATATATCAGGCGGGAACTATCAAAGATGTAAAGGAAAGTGTATATGAAAATCCTAATTACCGGAGCTAACGGATTTATCGGAAAAAACATAAGGGCAAGAATTGAAGCAGAAAAACTGGGGAAAGTTTTGCCCATCACAAAAACTACCCCCGATGAAGAATTGCAAGCTGCGGTTTTGTCCTGTGATTTTATCATCCACACCGCTGCCGCAAACCGGCCCCAAAACGAAGAGGATTATTACAATATCAATGTGGGCTTTAGCCAAAAATTAATAGGCATTTTAAAAAAATCAGGAAAAAAAATCCCCATCATATACACATCTACCATTAAAACTTCCCAAAACACCCCTTACGGCATCAGCAAAAGACAGGCCGAAGAACTGATTTTAAACTACGCAAATCAGGCTAATTCCCCTGCTTTTATATATAAACTTGCAAATTGTTTCGGAAAATGGGCGCGCCCCAACTACAACAGCGTTATCGCCACTTTTTGCCATAACATCATAAGGGGTATCCCCGTTTACGTTGACGAAACAAACCCCACATTAACCCTAATTTACATCGACGACATTACAGACCACTTTATCAGGGCCATAAAAGGGGAAATCCAGCCGGGCTTTCAAACCGTTACCCCTTATTATGAAGTTTCCCTTTTTGAAATCGAGCGGCTTATAAGGGAATTTAAAAAAAGCTTTGATGAAGGGAAAATCCCCACACTTTCCGACGGGTTTTCAAAAAAGCTCTTTTCAACTTATGTAAGCTACATGGATTGCGAATATCTAAAAAGCCCCTTGACTACACATGAGGATTTCCGCGGCTCATTTACCGAGCTTATTAAAACCGAAACCTGCGGCCAGTTTTCGGTAAACATCCAAAAACCGGGGATAACAAAGGGAAACCACTACCACAACTATAAATTTGAAAAATTTATTGTTGTTCATGGGGACGCTGAAATAAAATTGAGAAAAGTATATGACGACAAAGTCATATCCTTTAAGGTTTCAGGCAAAAACCAAGAAGTCATAACCATTCCCCCGGGGTACACCCACAATATCACAAACTGCGGGGATGGGGACTTGGTTACAATCATGTGGGCCAACGAGATTTTTGACCCGGATAAACCTGATACATACTATATGGAGGTTTAATTGTGAGCAAATTAAAAGTGATGACCATACTCGGCACAAGGCCTGAAATAATCAGGCTTTCCGAGTGCATAAAACTTTTTGACAAAGTGTTTAGCCACATTCTTGTGCACACCGGCCAGAATTACGATTATGAGTTATACGACGTGTTTTTTGAAAATCTAAACTTAAGAAAACCCGACTACTATTTAAACTGCGTGGGAGAAACCTTAGGCCAGACCATTGGCAATATCATTGCCTCATCCTATGACGTTATTAAAAAGGAAAACCCCGACGCAATTTTAATTTTAGGGGACACAAATTCCGCCCTTTCCGCCATTAGCGCGAAAAG
>JAAYMJ010000325.1 GCA_012521455.1 Clostridiaceae bacterium | reverse complement strand
CGCCCTTACTTTTAAGGCGTCGGTTAAGGATTTAATCAATTTGGATTTGGCGTACTCCCCGCCTTTTTCCACCACGAAAGACCCCGTTATGTATATTGGCATGATTTTGGACAATATGATAAACAGGGATAAAAAATTAGTCCAGCCAAGGGAATTGGCCGGCATGATGGAAGCGGGGGAAGAAATAAACATCATTGACACAAGGGAAAAAGCGTATTACAACATAAGCCATATAAAGGGGGCGAAGAATATCCCCTTGAAAGATTTATGGGCTGAAGCGGACAGCCTTGACAAAAACAAAAAGACAGCGTGCTACTGCAACGAAGGGCAAACCGCGTGCAACGCGCAAAATATTTTAATAAACAAGGGCTTTAGCGATGTATACAACCTGACGGGCGGGATTAAGCATTATAAAAAAGTTAATAAAGGCGAAGGTTAAAAATATGCGGTTAATGCCGCATATTTTTTTGCATAATAAGGGTAAAAAAGTTTAGGTGGTATTTATGCGGCAGATTTATTATGAGGAAAAAGCGTTGGAGTACCCTTTAGGAAAGTATTTAATGGAAAAGTTTAAAAACGATATATGGATACCCATTGAAAGCCACAACAAAATCCCCGAATTATCAAGCCGCCCGAATTCGGATTTTTTAAAGATGAAAAATTATATAATAATCGGGGTCAGGAAAACACATAAATATGTGAAAAACAATAAGACCAGCGATTTTTTGGTGCCATACACGTCATCAGGCTGCGGCGCAAGCTGTATGTACTATTTGGTTTGCAATTTCAATAAATGCTCGTATTTGAGGCTTTTTGTAAACCGTGAAGAAATGTTGGAAAGGCTTTTAAAAAAGGCGCGGGAAGGGGATTTTGTCTTTGAGATTGGCAGCAACAGCGATTTGGTTTTGGAAAACGCCATCACTAAAAATTTAGTGTATACCATAGAAAATTTCGCGAAGCTTAATAAAAGCCATATCACTTTCCCCACTAAATTTGCCATGTGCGGGGATTTGCTTTCCTTAAACCATGGGGGAAGGACAATTGTGAGGATGAGCTTAAATCCTGAGGAGATTATAAAAAGCATTGAAAGGGGCACCTCCCCTTTGGATATGAGGCTATCCGCCATTGAAAAACTGTGGCGGGCGGGATACAAGGTGGCGATACTCATTGCCCCTGTGATTTTTTTAGACGGGTATAAGGATATGTATGTTAGGCTTTTGGATAAGATAAATGATGTTCTTCCTGAGAATTTCAAAAAAGTAATGGAGATTGAAATTATTTTTATGACCTATTCCTTTGTTCACCGAAAAATTAATGAGGAGTCCTTCGGCTGGGATTTGTATGACAGCGGAAAAATGACGGGAAGGGGAAGGGGGAAGTATTGGTACAAAGGAAGCATAAGGGCGGAAGGTGAGGCTTTTTTGAGGGAAGAAATAAAAAAGCGTTTTCCTTATGCAAAAATCCTATATGTGGTATAAAGGCGTTTTGTTAATGAAAAGAGTCAGTTTTCCGGTTTTTTAAAATAAAAAGGGCCGGTTCATTAACCGGACCTTCGGGCGCATTCTAAGATGATCATTACTGGCAGCGCAAGGATGGCGAATAAATAAATAAGCATTTTTAAACCTCCGTTATTAATAATTTAAAAACCACGAAAACGCAAGGGCTGGCCATTTTTATCCCTTTTTGCAGGCGCGTTTTTGGGCGCAGGTTTTAAGTATGTTTGGCGTTATTAATCACTGCGTTCTCTATATTATTATAACAATATATTACAGTATTGTAAATAAACTACCAAGCGCCGCGGGCAGGGATGGGGCTAATAAGCCCCATCTTTTTTGCAAATTTAAAGGCGGCATTATGCCGCCTGGGATACAGGGTT
>JAAYMJ010000324.1 GCA_012521455.1 Clostridiaceae bacterium | reverse complement strand
CAAAAAAAGGAGGCTTATGCCTCCTTTTACTTTCAGCACAAAACATTAAAGTGCCGCTTGCGTTCAATTCCGTGGCTTTTTGGGATGTATATTGAAAACCACACTAACTTTAGAAATAATAGACCCTGACCTTGTCCGTGGTTTTGAGGGATGTGTCTTAAAAAAACACCTTACAAGAACTGGCGCCATAGCGGCGCGCATGGGAAAGCCTGATTTTCAAACAAAACGCGGAAATCAGAAATTTTGTTTGAGCGCGCCGGCTTTGCCTGCACGCAAAAAGGAGGCTTATGCCTCCTTTTTGCTTATACAGGGCTGGTGCAGTTTTAAATACAGGGAGTGGATTTCATTTTTATGCCTTAATATTGTATCCACGATTTTTGGGTCAAAGTGGCTGCCCCGTCCTTCCATGATGATATCAAAGGCACTTTCAAAATCCATGGCTTTTTTATAAACCCGGTGGCTGGTTAGGGCGTCTAAAACGTCGGCAACAGCGACAATTCGTGCCGACAAGGGGATGTCCTCCCCCACAAGGCCTTTGGGGTAGCCCGAGCCGTCCCATTTTTCGTGATGGCAAAGGGCAATATCAATTCCAAATTTAAAAAGGCCCTTTTTATGCTTGTTTACGGAATTTTCAACGGTTTTTAAAACCGTTGCGCCGTAGATGGTGTGCATTTTCATTTCGGAAAATTCCTCGTCTGTAAGCTTGCCGGGCTTTAGCAAGATCTTATCCCTGATTCCGACCTTGCCGATATCGTGCATTGGCGCAAAGCGCTCTAATTCCTTGATAAATAAATAATCGATGTCATAGACTTTATCTTTCTGCAAAAGCTTTGCGATTGCCACGCAGTATTTTTTCATCCGCTCTAAATGTTCGCCCGTATCTTCGTCCCGCTTTTCCGCCATTTTTGCAAGGCCGTAAATTGTGCCGAGCAAAAGCTCGTCAATAAATATGTTTTTATTCAAGCTGATGGCGATAGCCTCCGCGATAGTTTCTAAAAATTGGGTGTGGGATTCGGTGTAGGCGTTTTTTTTCGTACTGGAGAAAAATATGATACCAACGGGTTTGTTGTTCACATTAAGAGGCAGCGTTATTGACGATTTAATCCCGCACTCTAAAATTATCTTGTTATAAAGCTTGTTTTTGGCATTAGGCCTTTCGTCAAGATATGTATCCAAATCGTTGATAATCCTGGCTTTGTTATTTTTTATAATCTCATAAAGGCTTGTATCAAATATGTTTGCACTAACCCCCACAAGTTTGTTTGCCAAATTGGGCATTTCAGGGCTTGATATCCCGTAGGACGCTTCCAATGTGTGGCCGTCATTTTTTAAGAGGGCAATCCCGATATGGGTGTAGGGTATGAATTCCTTAAAGGAAACATAGATGTGGGAAAGAATCCCTTCAAAGGAAATGTCCTTATTTATGTTTGAAATCAGGTTAATTATCCTGTTTAGCTTTGAAAAGTCCTCGTTGTACTCGTCAATTACGGCAAAAATGCTGCCGTTTGGGTTGTTTCCGCTTTTTTGGGATTTATGGGAGTCGGATAAAGGGGTTGTGAGAAAATTCTTCATAAGTTTTGCCATTATAATTAACACCGTGGTTGATGAGAGGAATAATACTCCCAAAATAATGCTTAAATTGACAGTGGTCTTTTGGCTTTCGATTAAAGCGGATAATTCTTCTAAAGTGTTTGGCTTTGAAGAATTAAAGTTGGTTTCATCCAGCATGCCAATTTCGCTTTTTATGCTTTCCATGGTTTTTAAATCGCTTGCGTCCTTTACAATATTTACCACTAATGCACCAAATAAAAAGTACAATAAAATTGTACCGCAAATAAAGCCAATTTTCAGGCGTTTTTTCGTGTTATTCGTGTTTTTTAGCGCATTATTCATAATAATCCTTCTTTTCATTTCTTCTACCTTTTTAAAAGTTAATCTTTTAGTCTAATATTATCATATTTTAAATATTTAAGTCAATTAAATTTTATGGTTTAAGAATTTACTAATTTTTTAGGGATACCGCAAAAAAATTTTGTTCATTTATCGGTATTGACATATTTGAGAAAATAAAGTAAACTAACTTTAATGATTTAATATGATAAAGCGATAAAGGCGGGATTTTATGAGCATGAACAATATACCGCAAGGGGTACAGGATATTTTAGTGGAAGAATGCCTCTTAAAGCGGAAGATTGAAAATGACATTATGAAGGTTTTCCGCAGTTTTGGCTATGGTGAAATCATTACCCCTACATATGAGTACTATGATGTTTTTAAAGGCACAAGCAATGTGTTTAATGATGAAATGCTGCTTAAGTTTTTTGACGAGGAAGGGAAAATCCTTGCGTTAAGGCCTGATTTGACCACGCCCATTGCCAGGGTTTGCGCTACAAAATTAGGCGGCGAGACTTTGCCCATCAGGCTTTGTTATACAGGAAACGCCTATAGGTTTATCCAAGGGAATTTCGGCCCGAAACAGAGGGAATTTACCCAGTCGGGGATTGAACTGATTGGGGCGGGGGGCGCGAAAGCCGACGCGGAAGTGATTGCCTGCACGATATACGCGCTGCTTGAGGCAGGCCTTGAGGATTTTCAGATTGAGCTTGGGCATTCTGCCTTTTTTGAAGGCATTATTGAAAAAGGGGATTTTACAAAAGGGCAGATTGATGAACTAAAAGACATGATTGATAAAAAGTATCAGTTCGGGATTATGGAATTTATAGAAAAGAATGAAATTGCGGGTGAAAGCAGGGAAATTCTTTCAAAAATCACTACCCTTTTTGGGGATGTGGATATTGTGCATGAAGTGTTAAATTATGATATAAACCAAAGGTCAAAAGAGGCCCTTTTGTATTTGCTTGAGGTTTACAATTTGCTAAAAGATTATTGCCTGGATAAGTATATTTCCTTTGATTTGGGGCTTGTGCAAAACATTGACTACTACACGGGGATAATATTTAAAGGATTTGCCCGGGGGTTTGGCTTTCCCATTTGCGGCGGGGGAAGGTATGACAATTTAATTAAAAAATTTGGCAAAGACATGCCCGCCACAGGGGTAGCCATTGGGATTGACAGGGTTATGTCGGCCATATTTTCAAAAAAAGAGGCTTTGCCTAAATTAAATGTTGACGCACTGGTTTTTGCGGAAAGCGACTCCTATAAAACCGCTTTTGAAGTGTGCAGGATTTTAAGGCGGGACAATTTAGTCATAAAAATGGACATTACCTCAAACTCCATTGAGGAAGCAAAGGAATACGCCAAAAAGTGCGGCATTGGCGGAATATTTTACTGCAGGAACAAAGATGAAATCGTGGCGATTGATTTGGTAAATAACACACAGCAGGCCACAAATATAAACAGCCTTAAGGAGTGATATTTTGAAAAGCATTACTTTTGCCCTAGCCAAGGGGAGGCTTTCAGATATTAGCATCGGCATATTTGAAAAACTGGGCTATGATGTTTCGCAAATGAAGGAAAAATCAAGAAAACTCATTTTTTATGATGAGAAAAACAAAATCAAGTTTATACTTGTAAAGGCCTCCGATGTACCAACTTATGTGGAATACCAGGCGGCGGACATCGGGATTGTGGGGTATGACACCATCCTTGAAGAAGGAAGGCATGTATATGAAATGCTGAATTTGAATTTTGGCAACTGCAAAATGTGCGTCTGCGGCAGGCCTGAAATGAAGGATAGTTTTTATAAAATCCACAATTTGAAAGTGGCGACAAAATACCCCAATATTGCAAAGGAATTCTTTGAAAAGGAAAAAAAGATGGGCGCGGAAATCATTAAATTAAACGGCTCTGTGGAATTAGCGCCATTAACGGGGCTTTCCGAAGTGATTGTGGACATAGTGGAAAGCGGGAAAACATTGGTTGAAAACGGGCTTTGCGTTTTTGAGGAAATTTGCGATATTTCCGCCCGCCTCATTGTAAACAGGGTTAGTTTAAAGATGGAGCGGGAAAGGATAAATGATATTGTTGAAAAAATCAAGGGTGTGATAATATGATTGCGGTAGTGGACTATGACGCGGGGAATTTAAAAAGCGTGGAAAAAGCAATTGGGTTTTTAGATAGACCCGTTAAAGTTACAAAGGATTATGATGAAATAATGAATGCAAGCCACCTCATCCTTCCCGGGGTTGGGCATTTTGGCGACGCCGTTGAAAATTTAAGGGCAAATAATCTGGATGTGGCGATTTTGGATTATATTAAGACAAAAAAGCCCTTTTTGGGTATTTGCATAGGAATGCAGCTTTTGTTTGAAGAAAGCGAGGAAAGCCCGGGGGTTTTAGGACTTGGGATTATAAAAGGAAAAATTAAAAAATTCCCCCAAAAAGAAGGTTTTAAAGTGCCCCATATGGGCTGGAACACAATTTCGGCAAAAGGACGCCTGTTTGAGGGGATTGTGAACAACCCCTATGTTTATTTTGTCCATTCCTATTATGCGGACGCTGCGGATGGCGGGGTGGTTTCGGCAAAATGCAGCTATATTGTGGATTTTGCGGCGGCAGTTGAGGCGGACAATATTTTTGCGGTGCAGTTCCACCCTGAAAAGAGCTCGGACGTGGGGCTAAAGATTTTGGAAAACTTTTTAAAGCTTTAATGAAAGGAGCCATTTATGCTTTCAAAAAGAATTATTCCATGCCTTGACGTTAAAGACGGAAGGGTTGTAAAGGGAGTTAATTTTGTAAATTTGCGCGACGCGGGGGACGCTGTGGAAATCGCAAAAATATATGACAAAGCAGGGGCTGACGAGCTGGTGTTTTTGGATATTACCGCGTCCCATGAAAGGCGCAAAACCGTCTTGGATTTGGTAAGAAAGGTAGCCGAAAACGTTTTCATCCCCTTCACTGTCGGCGGCGGTATCGGATCCGTTGAGGATTTTAAAGAAATACTAAGGGAAGGGGCGGATAAAATCTCAATAAATTCCCAGGCGGTTAAAAACCCTTCCTTAATCAGCGAGGCGGCGATGAAGTTTGGCAGCCAGTGCGTGGTTTTAGCCATTGACGCAAAGGAAAGGGAAGATAAATCAGGTTATGATGTTTACATAAACGGCGGAAGGATAAACACGGGGCTTGACGCGGTTGAGTGGGCAATAAAAGGGGAAAAACTTGGCTGTGGTGAGATTTTGCTCACAAGCATGGACACAGACGGGACGAAAAACGGTTATGACTTAAAGCTTACCAGGTTGATAAGCGAGGCTGTAAAAATCCCCGTAATCGCCTCGGGCGGGGCGGGGAAGATGGAACATTTTTATGAGGCCTTAACTTTCGCGAAAGCCGACGCGGCGCTGGCCGCAAGCCTGTTCCACTATGGAGAGATTCAAATTTCCGAT
>JAAYMJ010000323.1 GCA_012521455.1 Clostridiaceae bacterium | reverse complement strand
GTACGCCGTCTCATTAATCTGGGCAAATACCGGGGACATCACGAAAAATGTCAAAAAAAGCGCAAGGCCTATCAAAACCTGGTTTGGCGGCACTTGCTGAACCCCCATGGCATTTCTTACAAAGGACAAAACTATTACAATTCTTGTAAAGCTGGTCATCATTATAAGAATTGACGGCGCAAGGGATAGGATAGTAAGCAGCACCATCACCTGCACTGTGCCTGACGGATTTTCAGAAGGCGTATTTCCCCCAATTGAAATATCAACGTTTGGAAGCACCTGCGCGCTGGAGGAAAGGGTGAAAACAAATATAAAGATAGCCGCCAGCAAAACAAAATTAACCGCCTTTTTTTTGATATTTGCTCTTTTTGCGCATGCCGCATCAGATTTTGTCATTATCTTTTTCCTTCCCTTTAATTTTACTTAATTTCTCCCTGGAAGAATTGAGCTTTTCTTTAATTGTGTCCAAATTAAAGGCATTTGTGTTTTTATCCACACTCTGGGCATTTTTCAAGTAGTTTTTAAAAATATCATTAAAAGACGGCTTTTGCAGTTTTTCCAACGGTATTAAATCGTCCTTTGTAAGTTCGCATATAGTTGTGCTGGAATCATTTGTTTCGCAGACTAAAAACATTTTTTCGCCCACTTTTGCTATGAATAAGGATTTGTCCTTACCCAATGCCACCCTGTCAATCACTTCTATGTACCTGCCCCTGGACATCTGCGCCACTCTTACCGATAAAAAGCGACTTACAAAATAAGCAAGCACAATGACAGCAATCATTATAATAATGTAAAACAAGCTTTCAAAGTAGTTAACTTTTGTGGTGGCAACATCTAAAGCCGCGCTATCAGCCATGGCAATTATCCTTTCAGAAATTATTTATCCCTCATCATGTTTTTTGTGTTGTTTGAGTAAATCTCCATAATCCTTACCCCGAAGTTTTCGTCAACAACAATTACTTCGCCCCGGGCAATGAGTTTGCCGTTTACCAAAACATCAACAAAGCTTTCAGCAACATTGTTTAGTTCCACAACGGAGCCAACGTTTAATTCCAAAATCTCGCGGATTGATTTTGTGGTCCTTCCAAGCTCAACAGTTACCTGCAAAGGCACGTCCATGATAAAGTCCAAATTGTTGTCGTATTCTTCTTCGTATTCCTCGTCTTCCTCATCATCAAAGCTTTGGAACTTAACATCGGAAATCTTCTTTGGGGGAGCCACTTTTAAAGAGGATTTGATTTTGCTTTTTTCAACGCTCTTTTTAGGCTTTTCGATAATTTCTTCTTCCTCGGCAGTTTCTTCCTGCACTTCTTCCCCTTGTTCCTGATTTAAGCTTTTTAGCATTAAATCCACTGTCTTTTTGGCAGCTTTAATCTGCAATAAAATCATAACCTCGGTTTGGATATCCTCACCGATTTTTAGCTCACAGTCAATTTTGGCATATGCTTCGTCAGCAATCCTGTCTTTTAAGTTTGCGTTGTTTTCCGTAAGGGATATTTCCCTCGGCTCGTCTAAAGTGATTTCGCTGTTTATCACGACTTCCAAAGCGCTTGCCACCGTTGGAAGCTTTTTCGCGATGGCTTTTCTTAAAACTTCTTTGTTTTCAGCGTTTACTT
>JAAYMJ010000322.1 GCA_012521455.1 Clostridiaceae bacterium | reverse complement strand
CAAGGCCTGCAGCATCGTCAGCAGCAGTGTTAATCTTGTAACCTGAAGATAGCTTTGCCATTGAGCTTGCAGCGCTCTTTTGGTTCTTGTTAAGCTGTCTTACTGCGTTTAGCGCTGTGATGTTGTTTGTGATTTTCATACATTCATCCTCCTTGATTAGATTTTGCTTCCTTGCACTTAACTTCAAGTTAACTGGCGGGCCCCTGCCAAAATTAACCTAAAATTAATCTAACTTTGGCAAAAATAATATCGTTATTTTTTAATTAAAACTTAATATTTTTTTTGAAAATTATATAAAAAAGCGTAAAATTTTATATATTCTTTTATATATTTTATATATTTTATAGAATTTATTGTTTTTATTGTTATATCTGCCTTATGTTGCCATTTTGTGATAAAAAATAAACCCAAGCGTTGCCGGGTTCATTTTTATTTATTAAATTATTTTTATGCGCCTTAAAAAATGCCCCTTTTGGATGCTTGCTTTAAGGATACTCTTTAAATTTTAACTATTAAAATCCGTCAAAATTTTTAAAACATCTTTTTGTTTTGCCGATTCAATATTGTAATCAATGGTCTGGGTCAAGAGCTCATGTCGCATTATAACCACATCGTTTGGGGCGTCGATGCCTATTTTAACTTTGTCCCCGTCTATATCTAAAACCGTGATTTTTACGTCTTTCCCAATTAAAAGGGATTCGTTTCTTTTGCGGCTTAAAACAAGTATACTTATCCCTCCTTGACTAGATGATTTTTGAACTGCTCAAAAATCGGCTGCCTAACCTTATATTTGTTCCCTTCAATGATTATTTGCTTGCCCAACCTGTTTTTAACGTTTATTAAAATCGGGGCTACAAAATTTGCGGTCATTTCTTTTATATCTTTCGGTATTACCGCCACAACCATAACATACACATCTTCATCACTTTTTATGTCCAATTCTTTTTCCACGTCTTCATAAATGGGAACGGTATAGTCTTTCATCAATATATACGGGTCCACAACGGTAAGGGCGATGTTTTCATCTTCCACGCTTTGAAGGTATTTAAAAGGGATGTCGTCGCGGATATTTAAAATCCTGTACCTCTTATAATCCTCCAAACCAAAAAGCCCGTCCCTGAAAAAAATTTCAGAATTTATGTTTTCCTGCAATGCCAAAATGCATCCCTCCAAACTTAAATTTGCGGCCTTAAATATAATCAAAGTTCGAGGATCCCCCCGAACTTTGATTTTTATATTACAGGTATGCTGCTAATGTATCCAGCACAATATATTTAGCTGAAGACAGCGCTGCCCTGTACACTAATTCCTGGGCTGTGTATTTCACAATAAGCTCGGTGGTGTCCACGGAAATTAAGTCCCCGTACCTTACTGTAAAGTTGTAGTTGTCGCTTTCAAGGCGGGCAGCATAATATTCAAGCCTGTTTTGCTTTGCGCCAAGGGTGCCCTGAATGGACAGCATTGTATCCTGCTTGTTTTGCAATTGGGCTGTGTATTCTTGTATTTTTTCAGAGTCCGCCGACCTTAGCGCTGAAATTAAATTGTTGAGTATGTTAAATGTGTTATCTTCCCCAACGCCCATTAGCTCAATGCCATTTACAGAAATATTTATATTTTCCCCATAGCCTATGGGATGAATAATGTGGTCCCCAATAAGCTTTTCGTAAATCTCCTTGTTTTCTTCTTTTGCCAATTCATCAATGCTGTAGCCGTTATAATACAAAACTTCTTTCCCGTCTTCAACCTTTATTTCAAAAGGCGCGCTGGTGGTATTTGCCCCGCCAAAAATGTAGACATTTGCAAAAATTGTGTTTGCGGAATGAACTATCTCGCTTTTTATTTCTAAAAGCTCCTGCACGATTGACTCCAGCTCGCTTTGGCTGTATACGCCGTTAGAAGCCTTAAGCCCCAATTCATAACTTCTTGAAACCAAATTTGTAATTTCAGTGATGGAAGTTTCAGTCTGGGTAAGAATGGCTTTTGCGCTTTCAACGGAATCCTGATACTGTTTTACCCTTGACAAATTGGCATATACAAGCATTGATTTCGTTGCCGCAGTAACATCGTCGGAAGCCCGCAAAAAAGCTTCCCCCGAAGCTAACTGCTGGGAATACTGTGTTAGTTTGCCGGATGCCCTATTAAGATTTGTTAAATAAGTATTTGTCATCATTGCGTTAGTTATTCTCACAAGGTATCATCCTTTCAAATTACCCCATCCGGTTAATGAGGATTTCAAGATTTTCGTTTATTATAGTAATAAGCCTGGCCGCTGCCTGATACGCGGCCTGGAATTGAATCAAGTTAACCATTTCCTCATCGATGGAAACTCCCATTTCAGAAAGCCTTGAGTTTTCAACCGCCATAAGCACCGATTCATGGGCCTGAAGGTCGGTTTTAGCCTCGCTTACCACAGTGCCTAATTCCGAAGTGATTTGGGTTATGTATGTATGGAAGTTACCGATGTTTACCCCGTCAACCGTTACGTCAATGCCTTCCTGCAAATCAAGTATTTTTGTTAGTATATTGTTGTTTGCTTTGTTTGTTTCGTTAACAAAAGTATCACTTGCGGCAATATTGTAGTAGTTTCTAATAATAACATCCGAAACGGTAATGTTTTTTGCGGAAATATAAGATGAGCCGTCTTTTGCGGCAAAAAAGTCAATCCCGGTCTGGGAAGTATAGCCGTTGTCCTCATTTGGGATTGTATACCCCGAAGAATGCAAATCATTTATATTTATTGCAATGGCCCGCGCCAAGGTATTTAGCTTGTCAATAAAATAGGGGATTCCAAAAGCGGTGTTCCCGCTGGACAAAAGCCCCCCGCCGTCGCGGAGTTCAATATAGCCGTAAATTTCGCCGCTTGTGATATTTACTTCTTCCCCGTCTTCCCAAACTATTTTGGAAACGTCGCGTTCCCCGTCAATCTCGTTTGGCTTTTTGACAATTTGTAATTCGTGCACGCCGGAATCATCAATCAATGCCCTTGAGCCGATTTCCACCCTGACGGTGCCATCGGGGTTTTCAAAGACAGAAATGTTTACATACTTTGAGATTTCATCCAAAAAATTATTCCTTTGGTCCCGCAGCTCATTTGCCATTTCCTTCCCGTCGGCTTCATAAAACTTTATCCTTCTGTTTAAGTCCGAAACCTTTGAGGCAAGGTAATTTATCCTTTCCACATCAAAAACAATGGCGTCGTCAATTTCTGACTGGTATTTTATGTATTTATTGTAAATATTGTTTATGGCGTCGGTCATGTTAAGCGCTGTCTGCACTACCTGGCTTCTTGCGGTTAAGCTGGTGGGGTCGCTTGACAAATCCGCCACCGCGCTGAAAAACTTAACCAATGTTTCATTTATGCTGTATCCCGAAGGTTCGGCAAGATAATCTTCCAAAGTAGCTAAACCGTCGGCTTTGACAGACGCTTTTGCATAAGCGGAGTTTTCAACCCTGAAGTGGTTATCCTTTAAATAGCTCCTGATCTGGCGGGTTGACACATATTTTACACCCATGTTAAATTCAGAAGGGGTGGTAATAACCGTCTGCCTTGAATAACCCTGGGTGTTTGCGTTAGAAACGTTTTTGCCCGCGGTAGTTATTTGAACCTGGCTTGTGATAAGCCCGCTTAACCCGATTTGCAACCCTTTAAACGACATATTAACTCCCCCTATGCCTTATTGTCATAATATTTCCTCATGGTGCCGTCTTTTTTGGTTTCTCCCTTTTGCCCGTACACCAGGCTTTTTTCATCTTCGCCTAAGATTTCATGCATCATGAAATTCACATATTCCAAATGATTATTTATAATATCAATATTTTGGCTGTTTATTTTTTTATATTCTGAAATTTTCTCCTTGATTTCATCCCGGATATTTTTTAATTCTTCTTTTTTTCCGTCATCCACATAATTTAAAATTTCAGTCACCGTCAAGGTGTCATTATTAACATTTAAAGCCTTTGCAATTTCAGAATTTAATCTAACCCGCTCATCCTCAAGCTTGTCGATTTTGCCTTGGACAAACTGTTCTTTGAGCACTATTTCGTTTATATCTTCAATTTGTATATTTGTTAAAGCTTTGTTTTTTTCCCTTGAAAGCTCAATAAGCTGCCCTATTAATGAGGACTCGTCCTTTAGCATATCAATTAGCGCGTTTATATATTTTTCCATTTCGTTCTTTCCCTTATACTAATTTTGAAAAACTAGCGCCTTCTATCATTTTTTTAGCGATACCTTTGCTGTCTATGGTATAGGTTCCTGATTTTACCCTTTTTGCGATTTCATTTACCTTCTCCTGCCTTATTTGAGGGCTTTGTGCAACTTCCTTTAAGGCAGTTTGAAAGATTTTTGCGTCCTTTGACAAAGTAAGCGAGTCCTTCATTTTAGTCTTGTTAACTTTTTCGGTTCTCACTTCTTTTGATATGCTTTTATAGGCTTCCACAGCCCCCGTTGGATTTATCTTTGAAATATTCATGCCATATTCTCCCTTTCTAGTGGATAGTCAAAGCTTTAAACAAATATTAACCTCTAAGGTGGTTAGCCATTTGCGCGATTTCATCCGCGATTTGAAGCGCCCTTGAGTTTAGGCTGAACGCTCTTTGTGTTATCATTAAATTCACGATTTCCCTTGCAAAATTCTCGCTATTTTTTGCCTTTATCAAATCTTCATAGGAAAGGGAAATCTTTGGCTCATTCACAAAGTACCCGTCCCCGGAATTGGCTGTTTCCTGATATAAGCCATTCCCGTATTCCGCCAAATCGCCGGGGGACTCAAAATTCACAACGGCAAGCCTAATCCCGTTGCCGTCGCCGTTTGGGTACAAAACCCCGCCATTTAGGGTTAAGTTATCTATGTTTTGGGGCATTTCAATACGATTTCCGTATACATCTAAAACATATTCCCCGTTCTGTGTGGCAAGGTAATTCTGTCCTCCTACATTTTGAAGGGTGAAGTTGCCGTCCTTTGTGTAAAATCTCATACCGGCTTCGTTTTCAACAACGAAAAACCCTTCTTCCAAACTAAAGCTCAAAGGGTTTACCCCCATTGGGAGAGTGTCCTGGGTAAGAGCGTTAAGCCTTACCCCCACGCCACGGTACCCGTCCATTATAGCGGCAAATTCCGCCCTTTTCATCCTGTACCCCGGTGTATTTATATTTGCTATATTATTGGATATTACATCAAGATTTTGTTGCTGGGCCTTCAATCCCGCAAAGGAATTGTAAAATGCCTGTATCATTTATATGCCCCCTTAACCTTGCACTTTGCCGATTTCGTTTGCTGCTTTTTCCATTGTGGCGTCAATCATTCTTATCGCCATCTGGCAGCTTTCGTAATTCCTTCTAAGTTCCAAAAGGTTTTTGGTCTCTTCCAAAACATCCACGTTTGATGTTTCCAAACTTCCCTGTATAATCTCAAAATTCCCTGCGGGGATAACATTGCCTTCATCTGTTACAAAATTCCCCACCCCGTCATTTTCCAAAAGGGTTAAATCCAAAAATGATACCAGACGGAGTCTTCCGCCCGTAGATAGCGTGCCGTCTTTTGCGATGTCAATTTCGCGGCTTGGGCTGAAAATCCTTCCGTTTTCACCTAGTACATACTCGCCGTTTTTTGTAATTAAGTAGCCCTCATCGTCAAAGGTAAAACTTCCGTTTCTTGTGTATCTAATGCCGTTTGGCCCTTCCACAACAAAAAACGCGTCCCCGTTTATCGCAAAATCTGTCCTGTACCCGGTCTCTGTAATATTACCTTGGGAAAAATCCGTATATGGGGCGGACAATCCGCTTGCTAAGCTTATATTGCCTAAATTCCCCAGGAATTTTCTTGAGTTGTTCGCAATTTCTTTTACCATATATGAATCAAAGGACCTAATTGAAGCGTTTTGCTTTTTAAATCCCGTTGTTTGTATGTTTGCGATATTGTTGGCGGTAATATTTAATTTTTCGCTGTAGGCGTTCATGGCATACGCGACGCCTTGGATTCCTCTTTGCATAATCCTTTCTCCTTCTTAAGAAAGAATGGTCTATCTATTTATCGGATAATATTTATATATTCTTAATATTTATTTTTTCAAATTTAAAATAAGTTCCACTTCGCCCTTGCCCAGTTCGAGCCGCTTTGCGATATCGGCCACGCTTAGTCCCATGTTGTATAAGTTTCTGACCATTATAACCTTATCCGTTGTGATTTTTTGCTCGGGCAAATCCGCGTCTTTTTGCTCATCTTTTTTTTCTTCTTTTTTTGCCTTTTCAGACTGCTTTTGCGCTTTTTGGGATTCTTCCTTTTTTGTGTCTTTTGCTTTTTCGCTTTCTTTTAGCTTTATAATATCCTCTTTAAGCTTATATAGTTCCTCTTTTGCCTCATTTATCTCATTTTTTGTGTTTTTAATAAACTCATCGGTTTCAGAAACCATTTTTTCCAATGTTTCAACAACCTCAGCCAATTCCTCCTGGTCGATTTTGTTTTGGGAATTTGACTGGTTTTGATATAATAAATAGCCGACAAAAACCAGCACACACAACAATCCCAGCCCGACTAGCAGCAAGAGTGCCTCTAAAATCGTACTCATATTTTCATTCCTTTCGCTTTAATTATTTATATAATATTTTTCCAAATAGGCCTTAATTTTTAAAATCGCCTTGGCATGAAGCTGGGATATCCTCGATTCGCTCAATCCCATGACTTTTCCGATTTCCTTTTGGTTAAGCTCGTCAAAATAATAAAGCGATGTCACCATTTTTTCGTTTTCGGTTAAAGTATCAATGGCTTTAGCCAGCACTTCTTTTAGTTCTTCTTCCATGAATTCAGCCTCGGGAGTGGCGGTGTGTAACGCTATGTCATTACCTTGGTTTAGCACGTCCATGATTTTTTCGTCCATGGAAATGATTTGGTAGGAGTAGGATTCCGACAAGGTTTTATTAATCTCCGACACGCTCATTCCCAAATGATTTGCCACTTCTTCTTCCGTAGGCGCCTGCCCGTTTTGGCCTTCCAGCTGCTTGAAGGCGTCCTCCACCTGCTTGAACTTTTGCCTCTTGCTTTTTGGAAGCCAGTCCTGTTCCCTTATATAGTCTATAATTGCCCCTTTAACGCGCCATGTTGCATAGGTGTCAAACTTGATATTGCGGTTTATGTCGTATTTTTCAATGGCGTCCATAAGCCCAAAAATCCCGCAGGAATATAAGTCATCATAGTCCACATGGTTTTTATATGAATAAACCAGCCTTGAAGCTATGTCTTTTACCAGCCCGATATAGTGCATTAATATATAATTCCTTGTTTCAATGGTGGGTTTTGCTTTAAACTCCTCCCAAACTTCACGCGGCAATTCTTCAATAGCCAAAACATTCACCCCCAAAGGCAGCTTGCTTTAAAGCGCAATTACTTTTTATACTAAAATGCCGTGACAGCAAAGCCGTCACGCCATTTTCCCCTATTTTTTCGAAAGTCTTATAATCTCTTCCGAAATCTTGTTTAGCGGAAGCTGTTTTTCAACAGCCCCCATGTCAAAAGCTGCTTTTGGCATGCCGTAAACCACGCAGCTTGCCTCATCCTGGCCAATGGTATATGCCCCGTTTTCACGCATTTTTAAAAGCCCTTTCGCGCCGTCCGCGCCCATCCCGGTAAGTATGACACCAATGGCGTTTTTCTTTGCCAATTCCGCAACGGAATTGAAAAGCACGTCAACTGCGGGCCTTAACCCGTTTATCTTTTCCCCGGTAAAACATTCCACCGCATACCTTGCGCCTTTTTTCACAAGGCGCATGTGAAAATCCCCGGGGGCTATCAAAACCTTCCCCGGCGCGAGAAAATCCCCGTTTTCAGCTTCTTTGACGTAAAGCTCACAGGAATTGTTGAGCCGCTCAGCGTACATCCTGGTAAAAATCGGCGGCATATGCTGCACTATGACAACCGGCGGGGTTTCCTTGGGAAGCCCTTTTAGCACCTGGTAAATCGCCTCGGTTCCGCCGGTGGAAGCCCCGATTGCAATTATCAAATCTTCCCGGATGCCTCTATCGAGGCTGCCCTTCACTTGGCTTGAATCCGGGTCTTTTTTAAAGTGCGCAACCTTTGCTATGGATGCAATTTTTGTTTTTATAACAAGCTCCCTGATAAATGCCTCTTTCGAAGTCTGGTTTGAAAAATCAGGCTTGCTGACAAAATCAACAGCCCCCGCGCGCATAGCATCAAAAACATTTGAACTGATGGAGCTTACAACAATAACTGGTATAGGATGTTGTGGCATCAGCTTTAAAAGGAAGTCAATCCCATTCATTTTGGGCATTTCAACGTCCAAAATCAAAACCTGCGGATTTAATGAAACTATTTTATCCCTAGCTTCAAAAGCGTCCGCCGCTGTCCCCACTATATTTAACCCTTCGTCTTTTGACAGTTCCTTCGTTATAAATTCCCTGAAAAACAAGGAATCATCCACAATCAACACATCTATCTTGCGTTTTGCCATTATCCTATTTCCTTTCAAATCCACACCAGTAGTAGTATCAAATGTTACGCCTTATCCCTCATTTGGGAAATTTCTTCAAACTCATCATCTGTAAGAATTTTTTCGCAGTCTAAAAGAAGTTTTACGGTATCGGTATCTTCGGTTTTCCCAATGCCTTTAATGTAGCGGTTGTGAAAACCGACTTTGTAATCCGGCGGGGCGGCAATGTTTTCCTTAGGTATTTTCGCAACTTCATCCACATTGTCAACAATAAGCCCCACAAGCAAATCCTCAACACTTACTATGATTATACAAGTCCTGTCGTTATATTCAATTTCCTCTTTTTTAAACTTAAGCCTAAGGTCAATTACAGGCACAATTTTTCCCCTCAAATTTATAACGCCCTTTGCGTAGTGCGGGACTTCAGGGATTTTTGTAATCTTTTGCATACCTATGATTTCGTTTATGTACTTGATTTCAATCCCGTAGATGTCTTTGTCAAGGAAAAATGTCAAGTACCTATCCTCCTGAGTGTCATCTTCATAAATATGATTGTTATAAATATCGCTCATTTTGGCTACCCCCTAGCTTATATAACTCTTCTGATAAGGCCTTTTACATCCAAAATCAAGCTGATGTCGCCATTCCCTAAGATTGTACAACCGCCAATCCCGCCGCCTTTTTTCGCAAGCATCTTGGCATAATAGTTGGGAAGGGGTTTTACAACCACGCTTCTTTCACCGTTTAACTTGTCGGCGAAAATGCATGCGGATTGGTCTTCGCTTTGAACCAGCAGCATAATTCCTTCTGAAAGGTCCGTAACTTCCGTTTCCATTTTATAAATCTCATGAAGCCTGATTATTGGGTAACAATTTCCCCTAAGCATTATCATTTCGTTGTTGTCCGTGTCCTTTATGATATCCTTTTTATTAGCTTTAAAGGCTTCTTTTATATACAAAATCGGAATGGTCAAAATATTTTCCCCGACAGAAAGTTCCATCCCGTCGATTATTGCCAAAGTTAACGGGATATTGATATGCACCGTCATGCCCTTTCCCTTTCCCTTTTCGCTTTGAATGTATATAGAGCCCCCGACTTCGGCAATATTGTTGCTTACAACGTCCATCCCCACGCCGCGGCCTGAGAATTCCGTCACCGTTTCCCTTGTTGAAAAACCGGGATGAAGTATAAAGGAATAAACCTCCCTGTCGGACAGTTCTGATTCAGGCTTTGTCAAAAGCCCCTTTTCCTTTGCCTTCTCAAGGATTTTTTCCCTGTCCAGCCCTCTTCCGTCGTCGGATACGGAAATTGAAATCCCCGCCCCGGTATTGGAAGCGGACAATGTTATTTTACCTTTCGGGTTTTTCCCCGCTTTTACCCTTTCATCCGCAGTTTCAATGCCGTGGTCCATCGCGTTTCTGACTAAATGCATTAAGGGGTCCGAAATATGGCTTATGATGTTTTTGTCCACTTCCGTATCTTCGC
Source organism: Clostridiaceae bacterium (assembly GCA_012521455.1). GTDB lineage: Bacteria > Bacillota > Clostridia > UMGS1883 > JAAYMJ01 > JAAYMJ01. The sequence goes on along the minus strand of JAAYMJ010000322.1, from coordinate 339 downwards.
CAAGTAAAACCAAGTCAACGTCTTTATTTAATTTTTTGCCCATATCCCTGACTATTCTTCTCATGCTTTGGAAAGTGGAAGCGATGGGAACCATACGGATTGACATAACTGAGTCTTGAAGGGAATCAATGAGTTTTCGAAGCTGGTCTGTAGCTTTTTGGAAATTTTCAAGATTTAAATCTTTGATATCGGGATTTGCGCTTACCATGGACTCGGCAATTACAATTTCACCAACCAAATCCATGAGCTTGTCCAATTTTTCGGTGTTTACATTAATAAAGGTTTGATTTTGCCCCCTTGCCTCACGGGCTTTTTTCTCGTTTTCTTCTTTTTTGATAT
>JAAYMJ010000321.1 GCA_012521455.1 Clostridiaceae bacterium | reverse complement strand
TCCTTTCACGCAGTTACCTTATCCAAATTTCCCTGCTGGATATCGTAAATTTTTTTGTAGTAACCGCCCTTTGCCAACAGTTCTTCATGGGTTCCCCGCTCAACAATCCTACCTTTATCCAAGACCAAAATCTGGTCGCAGTCCTTTACCGATGAAATCCTGTGGGCAATAATGAAGGTGGTTTTGTTTTTAGCGTACTGCTTTAGTGTCTGCTGGATATAGTGTTCGGTTTCCACGTCAACGCTTGAGGTGGTATCATCCAAAATTAAAATGGGGGAGTCGGAAAGAAGCGCCCGCGCGAGAGCTATCCTTTGCTTTTGGCCCCCCGAGAGGCCCACGCCCCGCTCGCCCACAATGGTATCGTAACCTTCCGTCATTTCCACGATAAAGTCATGGGCGTCGGCCGCCTTTGCCACTTCTTCCACGTCGTTAAAGCTTGCGTCAGGCACGCCGTAAGAGATGTTCCCTTCTATGGTATCGGAAAACAAGAACACGTCCTGCATAGCCATGGAGATATTCTGGCGCAGCTTTTTGAGGTTGTATTCTTTAATGTTTATATCGTCAATTAGGATTTCGCCTTCTGTTACATCGTAAAAACGGCTGATTAAGCTAATGAGGGTGGATTTTCCCGAGCCTGTGGCGCCTATGATTGCCACGCTTTCGCCGCAGTTTGCGGTAAATGAGATGTTATCTAAAACCAATGTGTCGCCATAGGAGAAGGAAACGTTTCTAAATTCCACTTTCCCTTTTATCCTGTCCTTTGTTATGTATTCTTCCTTTGTGTAAATCTTTGGCCTTTCCTCAACCATTTCCTTGACTTTTTCAAGGCTTGTGATTGTGCGCAGGCTGTCGTTTATAAGCCAGCCCACGTTGCGCATGGGGGTGTTTAACGCCCATGAAAGGGAGTTGAAGGTTACTAGTTCCCCCACTGTCATGTCCCCCCGTATGGTTAAAATTCCCCCCGCGATTAAAATGATAACGTTAAGGGAGTTGGCCATGGAATCTAGTAGCGGCACATATTTGCGCCAGACTTTTGAGCCTTCGATATTTGCGTTTTTGTATTCCAGGTTTGCGGCTTTGAATTTTTCAATTTCGTAGCTTTCCCTTGTGAAGGCTTTAACCACCCTGTTGCCGCTGATATTTTCCTGAACTACCGTGTTAAGCCTTGACAATGACTGCCTTATGTTGTGGAAAACGGGGTGAACGGATTTTGTCTGCCTGAAGGCGATAATGCCGATTACGGGTGTTACCAAAAACAAGCACAAGGTTAGCTTCCAATTTATATAGCCCATGATTAAGAGGGCGGAGATAAAAAGCACCGCGCTTTCAAAGGCGGAGTTTATAACCCATGCCACAAAGTGGCGTATGCCTTCCACGTCGGCGCTCATCTTTGTCATAATATCGCCGGTGCGGTTTTTATCAAAGTAGGTAAAATCCTGCTGCTGCATTGACGAGTATAAGTCCCGCCTGATATTCATAATGACGATTTGGCTTGTATCTTCCAACATGTAGTGGTCGCAAATCCTGAAAATATCCTTAAACACGATTGTGGCGATAAAGGCTAATACCAATGGGATTAAGATGTCAAAATTCCCGCCGCGGAACACACCGTCCACGATTAAGCCTGTGATGTAGGGGCGGATATTGCTAAGGATTGCGTTTGTCAAAGTTAAGCCAAGGGCCAAAAACAGGCGCCTTTTGTAGGGAGATATGTACTGCCAAAGCCATTTTAAACTTTTCATAAAAAGACCCCTTTAACTTTAAAAAAATACAAGACATAACAAGCCGCCTCTTATAAAAAGAGGCGGCAGGCATTATACATTTTATTATTATTTAACTACATTAATTACATATTGTCAATAATTTTAAAAGGTAAAAATAGAAGAATTTGTTGAAAAAAACAAACTCTTTTTTGGCTATTTTATAAATTGCTTTTTTTAGATAAAATGTTTAAAATTATGGGGTTTTGTTTGTTGCAATTAGAAAATTTATCATATATACTTATTATTAAAATAAATCAGGATTGTTTCCTTCATGAAGGGTGTATAAATTGAAGAAGATAAAAATTTCGGATGTTGTAAAAAACTCCATCGCCGACGAGTGCGAAATCCGACCGGGGGACTATTTGTTGTCCATAAACGGGCAGGAGGTTTGCGATATCTTGGATTTCCGCTTTTTGTGCGCGGACAGTTTCATTGAAGTTGAAATTGAAAAGCAAAACGGGGAAATTGAAATAATTGAAATAGAAAAAGATGAGGACGAGGACTTGGGGCTTGTTTTTGAAAATGAATTGATTGACGGCCCCAAAAGCTGCCAGAATAAGTGTATT
>JAAYMJ010000320.1 GCA_012521455.1 Clostridiaceae bacterium | reverse complement strand
TATAAAGAAAAAACAAAGGGAAAAGGAATACTACAAGAATTTTTTGGGGCTTTCGAAACTTCCCTCTGAGGCGGAATATGCCCATATAAAGACGTGGAAGGAAGAATACAAATTTTCAGACGAGGAAATAAAAGACGCATTCCTAAAGACCGTAAAGGCCATAGGGTCCCCGTCCTTTTCCTACGCAAACGCGATTTTGCTTTCGTGGAAAAGTGATGAGGTACATATGCTTGAGCCTAAAAAGGAAACAAAGAAAAAGGCAACAAAGAATAAATTTACTGATTATAAACAGACAAAGGGCAGGTATGATTACAGCGAAATTGAAAAGAAGTATCTTGAGAAGCTGCAAAAAAAGGGGGAAAATAAATGAATTCGGATATTAAAGCATTGGTGGAGACAAGATTTTTAACAAGGCGCACAGCGAGGGAACAATTGATTGAGGAGAGGAAAAAAGAGGTTTTTCAAAAATCTCCCCGTTTAAAGGAAATAGAAACCGAGCTTGACTCAAACGGGTATTCGGTAATGCTTGAAATAATGGACGGAAAAATTTCCCCCGAGGATGGCGCGAAGTTTTTAAGGGAGCGGCATAAAAAGCTAAACGAGGAAAAGAAGGAGATTTTATCGGTTCTGGGTTATTCCGAAGACTACTTAAATCCCCCTTATAACTGCGACAAATGCAATGATACGGGATATGTAAACGGGGAACTTTGCACCTGTTTTAAAAATGAAGTGATTAAGGAAACTTATAAGGAGTCAAATTTGACAAAGCAGCTTCAAAACCAGACTTTTTTAAACTTTAAACTTGACTACTATTCCGATGAAGTAAGCGATGAAGAGGGGATTTCCCCGCGGGAGCACATGAGAACGGTTTTGGCAAGATGCGTAAGCTTTGTTGCGGATTTTGACAAGGTTAACACGAATTTGCTTTTTTACGGCCCTTCAGGATTGGGGAAAACCTATCTTTCAAGCTGTATAGCAAACGAGCTTTTGGAAGGGAACAAAACCGTACTATACCATACCGCCTCAGTTATATTTTCAGCCCTTGAGGAAATGCGCTTTGGCAGGGACCAAAGCGAAGAGGCGCAGATTTTGGCAAGGCGGATTTTTGACGTGGATTTATTGATTATTGACGATTTGGGCACCGAGTTTATGACCCAGTTTTCCGTGGCGGAGTTATTCAGGATAATTAACACAAGGCTTTTAAACGGCAAAAAAATGATTATAAGCACAAATTTATCGCTGGAGGACCTTGAAAAAAAGTATTCCGAAAGGATTGTCTCAAGGATTATGGGTTCTTTTGATTTAATAAAATTTTTCGGCGAGGACATCCGGGTAAAAAAGGCTTTGGAAGGAAGATAAAAAGGGCTGGAAGGAAAATTTTGCGGCTTTTTGAAGTGTTCTTTAACAATTTTTCAAAGTGCGAAAAACTATCAATGGGTAAAAATATGGGTAAATATAAAAGCCAAAAATGCAGCGCATTTTTGGCTTTTTCCTTAGCTTTTATTTTTGCTTTGGGCTTTTGCCCGAAGGGCCGTGTCTAAAATTTTCTTTCTTATCCTAAGCTTTGTGGGGGTTACTTCCAACAATTCGTCATCGGCGATAAATTCAAGGCACTGCTCAAGGCTCATGATTTTAGGCGGGGTGAGTTTTAGGGCATCATCACTTCCTGCCGCCCTCATATTGGTGGCGTGTTTTCTCTTGCAGACATTTACGGTTATGTCTTCAAGGCGGCTGCTTTCACCTACCACCATGCCTTCATAAACCTCTTCCCCGGGGCCTATAAAAAGCGTCCCCCGGGCTTGGGCGTTATAAAGGCCGTATGTTATGGCTTCACCCTGCTCAAAGGAAATTAAAGCGCCGCGGTTTCGGCTTAAAATTTCGCCTTTGTATTCGTCATAGTGGGAAAATACATGGTTTATTACGCCCATACCCTTTGTCGCGGTTAATAGCTCGCTGCGCAAACCTATTAACCCCCTTGCGGGGATGTAAAATTCCATTTTGACATAGCCTTGAGCTGATGGCGCCATGTTTAGAAGCTCGCCTTTGCGGCTGCCTATCCCTTCCATAACAACGCCTGTGTATTCCTCGGGCACGTCAACAGTTAGGTGCTCGATTGGCTCATGAATATTTCCGTCAATTATTTTAGTGATAACTTTGGGCTTTGACACTTGAAATTCATAGCCTTGGCGGCGCATGTTTTCAATTAATACCGACAAATGCAATTCCCCTCTCCCTGAAACAATGAAGGAGTCGGGGGAACCTGTTTCTTCAACCTTTAGCGCGATATTGCTTTCAAGTTCGCGCAAAAGCCTGTCCCTCAAGTGGCGGCTGGTTACGAATTTGCCTTCCCTGCCCGCAAAGGGGCTGTCATTTACCGAAAAAGTCATGGACAAAACGGGCTCGTCAACGCTAATATACGGAAGGGGGTCGGGGTTATCGAAAGCGCATATGGTATCCCCGATATTTATTTCAGAAATGCCCGAAATTGCAACAATATCCCCGCATTCCGCCTCATTTACCGCGCGGCGGGAAAGGCCGTCGAATACATATAACTTTGACACTTTCCCTTCAAAGACACTGCCGTCTTTTTGGCAGATGGAAAGGCGGTCGCCTACTTTAACAAAACCACGGTTAATTCTTCCCACCGCAATCCTTCCTGTGTATTCGTCATAGTCAATGTTTGAAACCAGCATTTGGAAGGGCCCTTTTTCGTCACCTTCAGGCGCCGGGATATGGGAAAGGATCAGGTCAAACAAAACTTTTAAGTCCCTTCCTTTTTCATCGGGGGATAGTGTTGCAAAGCCTTCCCTGCCTGAAGCGTAAACCACGGGGGAGTCGATTTGTTCTTCCGTCGCGTCAAG
>JAAYMJ010000319.1 GCA_012521455.1 Clostridiaceae bacterium | reverse complement strand
AATCCTTTGCCTTGTTGAAATCCTCGTCGGAAAGCCCCAAAATATCGTACCTGTTGTATAAAATTATGTCGGATAAGCCTTTTATCATAAGGTTATCCTTCAAGTCGGCAAGAAGCATTTTAGCTTCCACGTCAAATCCTGCTTTTTTAGTGACAAATATCCTCTTTATGCCCATTTTAACCTCCTGTAATACTTGCAATATACTACAAAACACAATATTGATTATACCATAATATGGGCTAAAATCAATCATTTGCGGTATATAAAAAGAGCGTCAGCGGGCGTACTTTTTTAGTGGTTTTAACGACTGAATGTTTTTATGCGGTGTTGAATAGAAGGCGCGGTAAAGGAACATGATATAAAAAAAGGCATATATTAAAAGTTATAAAAAATTATTCTGGGATGTTGACAAGAATTAAAAAACGTGTTATACTTCATTTTGTCCTTACACGGAGAGGTGTCCGAGTGGTTTAAGGAGCTGGTCTTGAAAACCAGTGACCCGAAAGGGCCAAGAGTTCGAATCTCTTCCTCTCCGCCAATTTTTTTTTGACAATAGCAAATATTTTATATAGATTTAAGGCTTATGGAGAAGTACTCAAGTAGGCCGAAGAGGCGCCCCTGCTAAGGGCGTAGGTCGGGTAACCGGCGCGAGGGTTCGAATCCCTCCTTCTCCGCCAAAAAAAAGATGTCGCAAGACATCTTTTTTTGTTTTTCAAACGGCATGGAACGCGGAAAACAGGATATAAGGGGAAATATGTCAGGGACGCATAAAGAGGGCGTAAATGTGAAAATGTGATTTTGCAGGGGAAGGGGCTTGTTTTGGGGCGTTTGGCTTTGCGGGGATAACATAAATGTAATAAAGCAAAAATAAAAAGCGCCCGGGGGGCGCTTACGGCTTGTGCAAAGATTGGGCGCTCTATACATAAGCCCTTGTTTTAGGTTTTTTGTATTGAAAACAAGGGCTAACGCTTTGCGGCGAAAGTGAAGCCCTTGCGCAAGGCGTGTTTTCGGAATGAAAACTTGCCGCTTTCAACCCTAAAGCGTTCAAAATTGCAGTTTTCCTAATATCTAAAAGCCCCCGCGGGGCGGTTATGTATTTAGGAGTTTTTTTCTTTCCTTATAGTCGGGCATGAGTTTTCCCAAAAAAGCGTGAAAGTCCTTTGAGTGGTTGGGGTAGAGAAAGTGGGAAAACTCGTGGAAAACCACATATTCGATACACTCTTCCGGGTAAAAGATGAGTTTTAAATTCAGTGTTATTTCGTTTTTCTTAATATGGCAAACCCCCCACCTGGATTTTAAATCCTTGATTTTTATGGCAGGGTAGGGGAGGTTGTATTTTATAAAACTCAAATACGCCCTTTGGCATATTTGGCCAAAAATACTTTGGGCATATGAGAAAAGGAAGTTTTTTAAAAGCTTGTCCTTTGAGGCTTCATCTTTTGGGTTTTTTAAATACAAGGATAAGGTATTTTCCGAAAGTTCAAATTTTTCGGCGCTTGAGGGGTAAACTTTGATT
>JAAYMJ010000318.1 GCA_012521455.1 Clostridiaceae bacterium | reverse complement strand
AGATAGCCTTCTAATCATTTATTTTATCGATGTCACAGATTATGAAAAATTAAAGGAAGAATACTTGCAAAAACATATTGTGTCAATGTTAATCACCGTTGACAACTATGACGAGGTAATGCAAAACGCGGACGAGGCACAGCGCCCGCAGATTGCCGCAAAGCTTGACACAATAATTACCCACTATATAACAGAGGCGGGCGGGGTTATAAAAAAGCTTGAAAAGGACAAATACAGCGCGCAAATTTTTAAATCCGCCTTAAACAATTTTGAAAAGAACAAATTTCAAATTTTGGAAGAAATCAGGGAAGCGGCAAAAGAGGGCAAAATGCCGCCCACTTTGTCCATAGGGATAGGGGAAGGCGGGCAAACCCCTTATGAGTGTGACCAGTTTGCCTCAGCCGCCCTCGACATGGCGTTAGGCCGCGGCGGGGACCAGGTTGTTATAAAACATCTTGGCGGTTTCAGGTACTTTGGGGGAAAAACCAAGGAAGTTGAAAAAAGGACCAGGGTTAAAGCAAGGGTTATGGCCCATGCGTTAAGGGAGCTTATAAGGCAGTATGAAAACATAATTATTATGGGCCACAAGCACATTGACGCAGACGCCCTAGGTTCCGCTGTAGGGATTGCCGCGGCGGTAAGAATCCGCGGTAAAAACGCCAAAATAGTTTTGGGCACCTATGACGAAACCGCGAAGCGCATGCTTCAAAGGTTTGACAAAAGCGCGCTTCACCAAAAACTGTTCATCACAAAGCAAGACGCCATTGATATGGCCAATGACAAAACCTTGGTGATAATTTGCGACACCCATAAGGAAAGCTTGGTGGAATGCCCTGAAATTCTATCCACCTGCGGCGCCATTGTGGTAATTGACCACCACCGCAGAAGCGCCGATTTTATTGAAAACATCGCCCTTTTATACCATGAAACCTATGCCTCCTCCACCAGTGAAATGGTGACGGAGATTATCCAATACATTGACGAAAAGTTCTCACTAACAAGCCTTGAGGCGGAAGCGCTTTATCTTGGAATTATGGTGGACACAAAAAACTTTGTCTTTAAAACCGGCACCCGCACCTTTGAGGCGGCGGCGTACCTAAAGAGAATGGGCGCGGACACCATTTCGGTAAAGCAGATGACCCAAAGCGATATAAAAGATTTTGTAACGCGGGCTGAAATCATAAAATCCGCCCAGATTTACAAAGAAAACATCGCCATTGCCAAAACCAGCGATGTGGATTCCGTCATTGTCGCCCAAGCCGCTGATGAGCTTTTGAACATTTCAGGCATTGAGGCGTCCTTTGTCTTGACGGAAAGCCCCCAAGGGGTAAATATCAGCGGCAGGTCCTTAGGTAATATCAATGTCCAAATGATACTTGAGCGCTTAGGGGGCGGCGGACACATGACGGTGGCAGGCGCCCAGATTGAAAATGAAAGCATAAACACTGTTTTTGAAAAATTAAAAGAAGCAATTGACGATTATTTTACACAAAGCCAGTGAGAAAGGATGAATATAAATGAAGGTTGTACTATTGAAAGATGTTCCGAAACAGGGCAAAAAAGGCGAGATTATAGAGGTTTCCGACGGCTATGCCAGAAATTATTTAATTCCAAGAAAGCTGGCGGTGGAGGCAACCCAGGCAGTGTTAAACGACTTAAAAGGTCAAAAAGAGGCTCAGGAATACCACAAGCAAAAAGAAAAAGAAGAGGCAATAAAGCTTGCTGAAAAATTAAACAACCTGACCGTCCACCTAAAGGCAAAGGCGGGGGAAAACGGGAAGCTCTTCGGCTCAATAACCGCCCAAGCCATTTCCGAAGCCCTTAAAAAAGAGCACAATATCAATTTGGATAAAAGAAAGATTAACGCGGGCGACGGGATAAAAACCATTGGCACCACAGCTGTTGAAGTTAAGGTTTATCCTGAAATTACGGCAACCCTTACTGTTAGCATAGAAAAAGAATAGTGGGTGAGATATTATGGATATACCGATATCAAATACTCTGCCCCACAGTACCGAAGCAGAGCAGTCGGTATTAGGCTGCGCCATGACCGACACCTTTTCACTTTTGCAGGTGATTGAGGCTTTGTCGGATGAGGATTTTTACATTGAAAGCCACAAGCAAATATTTATCGCTATGGAATCCCTCTTTGCCCAGGCAATTTCCGTGGACATTATAACGCTTTCACAGGAGCTTGGGTCAAAACTTGACTTGGTCGGGGGGACAGCTTATTTAACAAGGCTTGCCCAAAATGTGATTTCCACTGAAAATGTAAAGTATTACATAGATATTGTAAAAGAAAAATCCCTTTTGCGAAAGCTTATAAATTCCGCCAATGAAATACTCTCCCTTAGCTATTCGGGGGATGACGACGTACAGTATATAATTGACAGGGCGGAACAAAGCATTTTCAGGATTTTAGACGGCAACACCAACAAATCTTTCTACCAGGTCAAAGACATTGTGGCGGACACTTTGCGCAATTT
>JAAYMJ010000317.1 GCA_012521455.1 Clostridiaceae bacterium | reverse complement strand
GGCGAAGCGGTGCCAATGCTTGTAGAAAGGCTAAAGGCCCTAAAATTAAAACCGTTAGAGCCGGGATTCCGGGCAAATCTAGTGCCAAGTAATGATGAACTTGATAAAATGCGCCAATACACCCGCGAATTCATTAAGACAATCTCATAATCTGACTAAAAATTCCCGCAAGGAAAAAGCCTTGCGGGATTTTTGTTTTGCGCCAAAAAAATTTAGTCGGTTTTTGTAGTTTTAGCGAAAATTTTTACATACTACCAAAAATTTTAAGGGAAATCTTCTTTAATTTTGAGTTTTTCCAAAATTTTTTAACTAAAATTTAAAAAAAGATAAAATTTATCTAATCGATAATATATCTATGTCCAATCGTTGACAAAGAGGCGGCTGAATTGGTAAAATGACTATTAGTAACATATGTTTTGGAAGGGGTTTTTAACATGATTAAAGTGTTTGTGAATGAGCCAGAGCTTGACTTTTCCATAGAAGAAAACAAAAAGGCTATGGAAGAAGCTCTTGCCCTTGTACATACCCAGTTTGGAAAGGAATACCCGCTTTACATTGACGGGGAAAAAATCTTTACAGAAAAGAAGATTAAAAGCATAAACCCGTGCAAAAAAGAAGAAGTTGTAGGCTACGCCTCTTCCGCAAGCCGCGAACAGGCAGACGCTGCAATCCGCGCGGCGTATAAAGCCTATGACACATGGAGGTTCGTGCCTCAGCAAGTTAGATGCGACTACCTTCAGCGCCTGGTTGGCATTATGAGAAAAAGAAGGGCTGAAATCGCGGCATGGATGATTTATGAATCAGGCAAAAACTTTGGCGAAGCTGACGGCGAAGTTTGCGAGGCAATCGACTTTATAAATTCCTACTGCATAGAAGCCCAAAGGTTAGCCGACGAAGGCGTGCCCTTGGTTGAATCCAAAACCGAAAACAACCGCTGTGAATACCGCCCCATCGGCGTGGGTATTATAATCCCGCCGTGGAACTTCCCCTTCTCAATCATGGTTGGAATGGCAATGGCGGCAGTGGTTACAGGCAACACCGTTGTAATTAAGCCTGCCAGCGACACCCCCGTTGTGGCTAACAAATTCATGGAAATGTGCGTTGAGGCAGGACTACCTTCCGGCGTTGTAAACCTTGTTACAGGTTCAGGCGGGGAAATCGGCGACTTTTTGGTTGAACACCCCCTAACCCGCTTTATAAACTTCACAGGTTCCATGGAAGTGGGAATCAGGATAAACCGCCTTGCAGCGAACGTAAACCCGGGTCAAATCTGGCTAAAGAGGGTTGTTGCGGAAATGGGCGGCAAAAACGCCATTATCATAGACTCATCCGCGGATTTGGAACACGCGGCAAACGGGGTTATAACATCAGCCTACGGCTATCAGGGCCAAAAATGTTCAGCATGTTCCCGCGCAATTGTGTTAGAAAATGTGTATGACGAATTTGTTGAGCTTATTAAGAAAAAAGCCGAAGACCTAAAATCAAAAATGGGTGAAGGCAAGGACAACGCGCCCTTTAACGCAGTAATCAGCCAGCATGCGTTCAACAATATTGTAAAATACATCGAACAGGGCAAAAAAGAAGGCAAACTCATCTGCGGCGGCGGATATGACGACTCAAAAGGCTTTTACATTGAGCCAACAATTATCATTGACGTTGACCCCAAAACCGCTGTAATCGCTAAAGAAGAAATCTTCGGGCCCGTCCTTGCGGTTATAAAAGTTAAAACCTTCCAAGAAGCAATCGAAGTGGCAAACGGCACACCCTACGGACTCACTGGCGCGGTTTATACCAATAACAGGGATAACATCAACATGGCAAAAGCGCTGTTCCACGTTGGAAACCTATATATTAACAGAAAATCCACCGGCGCGGTTGTAGGGCACCACCCCTTTGGCGGCTATAACATGAGCGGCACCACCGCGAAAACCGGCACAAGGGATTACCTATACAACTTCTTGCAGCTAAAATCCATCTCTGAAAATATCGCATGGTAATTTCATGGGCGCAATTGCGCCCATGTTTTTTTAAATCCGGCCAGACCCGCCTTTCGGGTTTGGTTTTTTTATCATTTTGAATATATTTTGCATAATATAAGATAAAGCTAATATCCGAGGGATCGCCATGGACAAAAAAATTTTAAAAATCGTGTATAATTTATACAAATGCCCAGACAATCAGAATTACATAATCCTCTCCTCCCCCAATTCGGCGCTGCTTGCAAATTTGGGGATAAAAACAGGAAGCCTTATCAAAAAAGAAAAAACCTACCCCCTTGGGGGTCCTGTTTTAATTTTACTATTCCAAAGGCAGGTCGCCATAGGGAAAGAATTTGCCAATTCAATTTATGTATCAGAGCCTT
>JAAYMJ010000316.1 GCA_012521455.1 Clostridiaceae bacterium | reverse complement strand
TTAAAAAAGTGCAGCCATCCCTGCTGCACTTTTTTAATTTTTTCTTCCAAAATACATACTTTTCAAAAAGTATCTCTTATGTTATACTGTAAAAAAATTGGAAAATATAATAATGTGGGAGTAAAAAATGGAGATTGAAGCAAAAAGCGCAGAAAACCAAAAGGTGCTAAACCGCTATTTGGTTTTGGCTTTTGGAATGATTATCCAGCTTTGCGCAGGCGTAATTTACATGTGGAGCGTGTTTAGAAAACCCGTTTCCGACTACCTTTCCTGGGACGCCTCATTAACTTCATCCATAATGCTTGCAACATTCGTGCTTGGTATTATTGTCGGCGGGCGTTTTCAGGACAAATTCGGCCCCAGGCCTGTAACAGTAGCCGGAAGCGTTCTTATAAGTTTGGGAATTATCTTAAGCAGTCTCGTTACAATAGATAATCCCTATTTAATTTACCTTACATATGGCGTAATCGGCGGATTTGGCGACGGCGTTTTATATACCACAACCGTATCGGTGGTTCAAAAATGGTTTGTTGACAAGCGGGGCTTTGGCTCAGGCTTTATGGTGGCAGCCTTCGGCTTTTCACTTGTTATCTTTTCTCCCATTGCCAACGCAATGCTAAAAGGGATAGGCGTTCCTAACACCTTTTTGGCATTGGGCCTTGCGTTTTTGGCAATCTGCTTGGTAAGTTCCATCTTTATCGTAAACCCGCCTGAAGGGTTTATGCCCAAAGGCTATGTTCCAGCTAAAGCAAATGTTACAAAAAAGCAGTTTACCACAAAGGAAATGCTAAAAACAAAGCAGTTTTACCTTATCACCTTATCACTTGCCCTAATACTTCCCGCATATTTTATATTAAACCCCCTGTTTTTATCTTTGGGGACCCAAAGGGGCCTTTCTGAAAGCATGGCGCTTTTGGGGGTTATGATTACCGGAATTGCCAGCGCGTCAGGGCGGCTTATCACCTCCTGGCTTTCCGACTTAATCGGAAGAAAGGGCGCTGTTTACATGATAAATTTAATCACCTTTGTGTCAATACTTATTATGATTTTCGCAAAAGGCGTGTTATTTATAGTTTGCATTGCCGCAATTGCCTTTGGATTTGGCGGGGCTGCGGGGGTATATCCCGCGATTACCGCGGACAATTTCGGCACAAAGCACATAGGCCTAAACTATGGCTGCGTAATGATTGGCTTTGGCACATCCGCCATAGTTTTCCCGCTAATTTCAAGCTACTTTATTAAAAACTCCGAATATGTATGGCCATTTTTGCTATCGGCCCTATGTTGCCTTGTGGCAATGATTTTGGTATATTTGCAAAAAAAGCCTTCAGAGGTATAACCTCTGGGTTTAAGTCTTTTTCCCATTTAAAAAGGCGGCTTGCGCCGCCTTTTTATTTTTTGTTTTTTTAATTTATTTGGGTTGCGCACTGATTTGAATTAAACTTTAATGTTTTTGATTTTTAGCAAATCAAAAAATTCCTTGCATGGTACGGGTTTTCCCAAAAGGTACCCCTGCACCATGTCGCAGCCGCTTTCCTTAACAAATTCCAGCTGCTGGCTTGTTTCAACCCCTTCTGCCAAAACCAAAAGCCCAAGATTGTGCGCCAAATCCACAATAGTTTTAAAAATATATCTATCCGTATCCTTGCAGATTACGTTTTTAATAAAATCCCTGTCCATTTTTAAAACGTCAATGGGAAGCCTTTGTAAGTAGCTTAAAGAGGAATACCCCGTTCCAAAATCGTCTAACGCAATTTTAATCCCTAAATCCTTAAGCTCCCTTAAAGTTTTAATGGCGCTTTCCAAATTGGTTATAACCGCGGTTTCGGTAACCTCAATTTCAAGGTCGGAAAAATTAATCCCGTTTCCGTTTACTGCTTTTTTTACTGTCCCTATTATTTTTTCACTTGATAACATTTTCCCCGAAACATTTACCGCGACTTTAAAATTATTAATGCCCATATCAAAAATCCGTTTTATCTGGGCGCACGCATATTCAATGACCCATTGGTCGATTTTGTCAATAAACCCCCTCTCTTCGGCAAAGGTAATAAATTCAGCGGGGGAAACAACTCCCCTTTGGGGGTGCACCCAGCGGATTAAGGCTTCAGCGCCAATCATGATATTTTTCCTGATGTCAAACTGGGGCTGCAAATATAAGTCAAACTCACGGTTATTTATGGCCCCTTTTAGCTGGTTTCCCATTTTCATAACCTGCCATGTCCTCTCACCCATTGACTCGTCATACACCGAAACCCCGTCTTTCCCGCTTTCTTTTTGCACAAACATGGCGGTGTCAGCGCATTTTATAAGCTGTGAAAAGCTGTTGCCGTGCTGGGGGTACATGGCAATGCCCGAGCTTACGGAAATGTAATATTCGCTGTTTTCCCAAAGCATGGGCTTTCTTAAATCTTTTATAATCCTTGTGACCTCTTTTTTTACATCATTTACATCTTTTTTGTCCACATAAATTATTACAAATTCATCCCCGCTGATTCTTCCAACCACGTTAGGGGGGCTGACTTCTTCTTCCAAAAGGCTTGCAAACCTTTTGATTATTTCATCCCCCGCATGGTGGCCCAATGTATTATTTATCTGCTTTAGGTTGTCAATGTCAAAATAAACCACAGCCAGCTTTTTGCCCGCGCCATTTCGATGGTGTATTTCTTCTTCAAAAATTTCAGAAAGCTTTTCCTTATTGGGAAGTTTGGTGAGCTGGTCATAATACGCAAGGTTATGCAAGGTTTCAACCATTTTGATTTTTTCGCTCACGTCAATCCCGATAAACACCGAGCCGATAATCTGCCCGTCATAGTTTTTTATAAAACAGTTGTTCCACAAAACCGTAGACGTAAACCCTTCTTTATTTGTAATCCCGATTTCCTTGTTGCGGGTAATTATCTTGTTTTTCACTAAATCATTAAAATATTCATCCAGGATTTTTCCCGTTTCCTTAGGCCTTATAAAACTAAAGCTGTCTTTGCCGATAACTTCTTCCTTGGAAAATCCCGTTATTTTTTCGGCATAGGGGTTAAACTCAATGATTTTTCCGTCCCTGTCCCTTATAATTATTAAAATCGGGGCGTTTTCAATAATCTTTTCACAGATTCCCTTTTCCCTGATGAAAAGTTCCTCCACATACATTTCATCAGTTATGTCCGAATGGGACCCGATTAGTTTTAACGCCTTCCCCTCATTGTCCCAAATGCCTTTTCCCCTGCTTAAAATCCACCTGTACTGCCCGCTTTTCGTCCTAATCCTGTAAGAGGATATGTAGGTTTTATCGGTTTTTTCCTTTAAGTAATTCATAACCTGGTTGTGTGTCCTTTCCTCGTCATCCTTGTGAAAAAGGCTTCTCCATTCACTAACGGTTTTTACAAAGTCATGCTCATATCCAAACTTTTCATCATTTAAAATGGAAGCATAATAATGGCCGGTTTTTAGGTCCCACTCCCAGTAGCCTTCGTTTACGCCCGCGATAAATTTTTCAAGTTTTTGCCCGATTTGTAATTCCTCTCCGGTTAAAAGCTTTTGGCCTGAGGCCAAATCAATTTTTGAAAGATAATTTTTTGTTTTGCCAAAAAAATACAAATAAATAATAAATCCATATGTCAATATAAAAATTGCGCTTATTATGGTTTCATTTACCTCAAAAAAGTTTTGCGCCATAAATTTAAGCGCAATAACCAAAGCCCCAACCCCAAAATAAATGGCTAAAAACTTTAGGGCTTGAAAGGTTGTCCCACTTTTAAAAAAGCGCCAAAAAGCCCTCCCGGAACCATTCATTTCAGGCGGGATTTTTTCCTTTTTCCTTAAATCTAAATCTAATTTATTCATTTTCTTCACCACTTCCATTGATTTATCTGTTTTGTCAATTTCTGTGGTCAAGTATGTCAAATTCTGCAAAATTCCTGCTTGCTTTTTTATTATAGCATAAATTTTCCAATATTTCAATAATTTTTACTAAAATACTAGGGTTTTTTTGAAAAAATACTAAAAAATTGGAATTCCCCCTTGCCATTTTGAAAAACCAAATTACAGTATCCTTTTTTATAATCCTTTCCGGGCGCTTTTTTAAAAATTGCCACGCAATATCGCATGGTTACATATAAAGTCAACATCGTTACATTTAATTTTAAAGAAATCGTCGGACGAAGGGTGCATCCGCACCTCTTTAGGGAATCCAGAGCCACTAATCTTGTAGTACATTCAGGCAAAGATTTAGAGACCGCCCGCAAATTATTAGACACGAGAGTTCGGAGACTACAAAGAT
>JAAYMJ010000315.1 GCA_012521455.1 Clostridiaceae bacterium | reverse complement strand
TGTATCAAAATGGATGTCCGCAGTATGTAAAACTTTAAAACTGTTCATTTTTTCACATCCTTATATAATGCTTAAAAGTTACAATAATTATATCAAACACGCAAAATTTTGGCAACATAAAGTTAAATTGTATAAGACTAAAATAAAAAAAGCTTTAGGTAATGCCTAAAGCTTTAATTAAAAAATATTATTTTATTGTGTATTTACCTTTTACCATAACAAGCATGTCGCTTTCCGCGTAAATTCCTCTGCCGTCAGACAGGGGTACGATGAGAAGGTGGTTACTCGGTGCTTTTTCATTTGTCTGAAGGTCAATCCCTGAGGTTACATCTGCAATCCCGCCTTTTTGTGTTGCGATTATAGTGCCGGAACCCGACCTTAAAATCATTTCGCAGCCGGCTTCCCCCACAAGGGTCATTCCTTTTTCGACGGATACAACACTAAAGGTGTCAGTACCACCTGCTTCATTTATGTATTGCATAATCTGAGGCATGAGGACTGAATCGATATAGCTTTTAGAAATAAGAGGGTCGCCCTCACTTCCAGGGTCTGCTGCAAATGCACCAATAAAAATAAGTGGAAAAATTAATAAAACCCAGTAAATTAATTTTTTCATCCTATCCTCCTGTGTATTCGTTTAGCCCAAAACTTATGAGAAGCGCTTCGTTAACTTGTTCCATAAGTTCAGAGTCCAAACTTCCGATTTTTTCGCGAAGCCTTTTTTTGTCAATGGTGCGGATTTGCTCCAGCAAAATGACAGAGTCTTTTGCCAGGCCATAAGTTTGAGCGTCTATTTCTGTGTGGGTGGGAAGTTTTGCCTTGTTGATTTGGCTAGTGATAGCTGCGACAATGACTGTGGGGCTGTATTTGTTCCCAATGTCATTTTGCACAACTAGCACAGGCCTAACCCCACCTTGTTCCGATCCTATGACCGGACTTAAATCTGCGTAAAAAATATCCCCTCGCTTAACAATCACATTATTCACACTCCGCTAATTTTTGCTCGTAGCTGAGTTGTTGTTCGTCATCGGCCTCAAAACATTCATTGCATATTTCGAGGTTAATTTTGCCCATTTCTTGATATCCCTTCTTCATCATTTCCCGTATTTCGATTTTGCGTTTTTCCTTGATGTAAAATTTCATTGCTTCCCTGACAAACTCACTTCTGTTGGTTTTTTCTTTTGCAACTATGGAGTCAACATCAGAAAGCAGCTTCTCGGGAATGCTGATTAAGATTTTCTTATGCTCCGACAAAATGCTAACCCCCAATCGTGTAAGGATTTTTGGGCTACAAAGGCATTTTAGGAAACAGAAATCCCAAAACAGCCCTTGTATATATTAAAGTATATACCCAAACATGCGGATTCGTCAAATGTATTTTATACCAAATAGTTTAATACATCGACGATAAGGCCGTCTTGTATGTAAACTCTTGGTATTCTTTTTCCAATGACGCAGAGTACCTCGTAATTGATGGTACCCATTATCTCCGCAAGCTCCTCTACATCGATGGAGTTACCATTTTTCGTGCCGAAGAGGACAACCTCGTCACCTACATTTATATTTTGTACATTTGTAACGTCTAACATACATTGATCCATGCAAATTCGACCAACATTTTTAACTTTTTTATCTCCCACCAGCACGGATACCTTTCCCGAGAGTATCCTTGAATATCCGTCGGCGTATCCGATTGGTATGGTGGCGATGGTTTTTTTGCTGTCGCAGCGGTATATGCCACCGTAGCTTATGCGTTCATCCTTCTCAATATCTTTTATATGTGTAATTATCGCTTTTAGTGACATTGCGCTTTGAAGTTTTATTTGATTTTTGTTGGTGTCTTTGCTTGGATAATGCCCATATAGTATTATGCCCGGCCTTACCATATCCAAATGCATGTTTGGGAAACGCAAAAGCGCTGCGCTGTTGCAGCAGTGTTTAACGGGGATATATACGCCTTCTTTTTCAAGTTTTCTGATAAAATCCATAAAACGCTCAAACTGCATTAGGGTAAAGGGGTCTTCCTTTTCATCGTCTGCACAAGCAAAATGGGTAAAAATTCCTTCAATTTCTATGTTGGGAAGCTTTGCAATTTCAATGACTTTTCTCACAGAGTCAGGGTCGTTTGATAAAAACCCGACCCTGTTCATACCAGTGTCAATTTTGATATGTACTTTTGCTTTTTTCCCCAGTTTTGTTGCCGCTTTAGAAAGTTCCCTTGGGAGTTCTTCGTTAAACACGGTGGGGATTATGGAGTATTTCACCAAATCCTCGCTTAATACAGGGTTTGTGGCGCCTAAAATTATAATGGGGGAGTCTATCCCGTGTTTTCTTAACTGTATGGCTTCATCAAGCAAGGCTACCCCTAAGGTGTCGGCGCCGTTTTCCAAAAGTGTTTTTGAGACCTCCAGATACCCGTGCCCGTAAGCGTCGGCTTTGACAACGGCCATTATCCTTGCGGACTTGTTTGTGTATTTTCTGATTTCCCTGATGTTTTGGGCGATGATGCCAAGGTCAACCTCTGCCCACGCGCGGTGTTTGTGATAGATATTATATGTCTGCATTAATTAACCCCCTGATTTTGTAGTTGTTTGATTGCTTTTGGTATGAAATTGATTAGGTCTGTCGCAATTACAGAGTATGCTGAATAATCCATTTGTGCTAATACTCCGCATAAACCATGAATGGTCACGCCTAAAAGGCAGGCGTGCTCAGGGGATAGGCCTTGGGCAAGCAAGGATGAGATTATGCCGCTTAAAACGTCCCCGCTTCCGGCTTTGGATAGGGCGCTGGTGGCAAAGGGGGAGATGTAGGTTGTGCCGTCTTTTGTGGCAATCGCGCTGTGGGCGCCTTTAAGTATTACGTTTACGTTATAAGCACTGCTAAATTCCCTTGCGCATTTGTATGGGTTTTTTAAGATTTCATCCGCAGAAAGCCCCGACAGCCTTGAAAATTCCTTGGGGTGCGGGGTAAGCACAATGTTTTTTGATTTCGCGCGTTTTAGCAAACCTAAATTTTTTGCTAAAACATTTAAACCATCCGCGTCTATCAGGATGGGGTTTTCATAGTTGTTTAAAATGTATTCCAAAACTTTATAAGCGCCTTCACTTTGACCCATGCCGCAGCCTATGACAACTGCGTTTGAGTTTTTAAGCTCGTTTTGTAGCCCGCCTATGGCGTCATAGGAAATTGCGCCCCCGTCTTCAGGCAAAGGTAGGAGGATTAGCTCAGAAGGGCTCACCTTTTTTGCGGCGGAATGGGGAAGGGCAAGCACTGTTATGCCGCAACCCGACCTAAGGGACGCATTTGCGCAAAGCAGGGGGGCCCCCGGCATGTTGTTTGAGCCGCCTATTACCAAAAGCCGCCCGAAGGTGCCTTTGTGGGAATTTTCCTTCCGCGCGGGCAAAAGATTTGCGGCGTCTTTTTGGTCAAAGATATAGGTCTTTATATTTTCCGTGGCGGATTCCGGGATTTGGATATCCTCAAGATAGACTTTCCCGCAGTAGTATTTTGCGTCATACAGGAAATG
>JAAYMJ010000314.1 GCA_012521455.1 Clostridiaceae bacterium | reverse complement strand
GATGGGCGCCGATTGAGACTTTGTTTTCCTTGCATAGTTTTACGGTTTTGTCCATAACATGGGGGTCGCCTGCGTGGAAAAAGCAGGCTATGTTTGCGCTTGAGATAAACTTTATAATTTTTTCGTCTTCCCCAACTTTGAAATTGCCAAAGCTTTCGCCCATATCGCAGTTTATGTCGATTATATACATACCAAAATCCCCTTTTATTAAATATATATTTTATTATATATGTTAAGAATTTCTTATTCAATAATATAAATTTTAAAATTACTACTTATTTGCTATTGATTTATAGTGTTTTTTAGTGTAATATAAACAAGTACTTTTAATTTTTCAAAAAACAGAAAGGAAATTTTCATGCGTACTTTAGTTAAGGCAA
Source organism: Clostridiaceae bacterium (assembly GCA_012521455.1). Lineage (GTDB taxonomy): Bacteria > Bacillota > Clostridia > UMGS1883 > JAAYMJ01 > JAAYMJ01. The sequence goes on along the minus strand of JAAYMJ010000314.1, from coordinate 3,289 downwards.
TCATGGCAGGAATAGCGATTAGTATTGCCGGGGTTGTTTATTTGTCCGTTGAAAACAAAAACTTAGGCGCGTTTTTGTTTTCCATCGGCCTTTTTACAATTTACACTTTTAGTTTGAATTTATACACGGGAAAGATTTGCTACATACCAAATAAAAGCGCAAAATATTTGTTGGAAGTGTTTTTAGTCTATGCCGGTAACGCCATAGGCACTGTGTTTTTCGGGTATTTAGCAAGGTTTACGAAACTGTCAAAATTGGTGCCCAAAGCACAAGAACTTGCTTTAAACAAGCTTTCAGATACTTACTTTAGCGCATTTTTAATGGCAATTTGCTGCGGCATATTAATGTGCGTCGCGGTTTTGGGTTTTTCTAAAATCAATGACGGGGTTGGAAAATACCTGGCGCTTACATTACCTGTTGCTGTGTTTATTTTAGCGGGGTTTGAGCACTCCATCGCAAATTTATTTTATTTTTCCTTTGCAGGCGTATGGGATTTAAAAGCTCTTGCATACAGCCTTATTTACGCCGCTGGAAACTTAGTTGGCGGGATTATTCTTCCCTTTATTGTGTTAATGGATGAAAATAAAACCATTAAAATAAAACTAAAAGCGGAAAAAAAGGTTAAGGCTTTAAAAATATAGTTTTTTGCGTAAAAAAAAGAGGCGGTGTAAAACCGCCTCATTTTTTATATTAGTTCCCGTAAACTTCAAACTCAATAACGCTTATCCATAGGTTTTCAGCGTTTTTATAGCCTTCAAGCTTGATGTATCTGGCCTTTTGTGTTTGATTTAGTTTTAGGGTGTGGTTTTGGGTTTTATTGGTTTTTCCGTTAAACACTTCTTTGAAGTTATTACCGTCTTCAGAAATGGAGATTGAATATTCGGTATCCCTTGTGGGGGCTTTCCAAATGGTTACGATAAAGCCTGTGATGTCTTTAACTTCGCCTAAATCGTATACTATGTTGCACACGCCTTCCGCTGACCATCTGGATTCTTCATTGTAGTCCCCGTCAAAGGATTTTGAAGCCGGGTGGTCGATTTCAGGCTCAGCGCTTGCGGTTGCGCTCTTAATTGTAAGTTTTGTACCTTCAGGCCTTGCGATGGATACCAATGTTCCTTCCACTACCTCGCCTGCGGTTTTATCTTCCGTTCCTTCAATGATTTCAATTTCACTTAGGATGTTCCAGTTTGTCTTGGTGTTGCCTTTGAAATCTACTTTTACAAATTTAGCTTTGGATGGCTTAATGAAGTTGTCTTCCAATACTTTAGATGTGCCACTGGACTGGCCGCTGAATACCTTCGTCCAGTTGGTGCCGTCGGTAGAAACCGAAATGTCATAGATTGTCTGGCGTACATGGCCGTTGTAGAATGCCATCCTTACGTTGTTAATTGTAACTTCGTTTTCAAGTTCCAAAATCAGCCATTGTTCACCTTCGCTGGACCATCTTGTGGTGTAGTCAAAGTCATTGATGTTTTCAGGCCCGTTTTCTGGTTCAGGAACATCGCTTACGGTAATCTTCTTAATTGGAACTGATACTTCGCTGAATGATGAGGGTTTGTAAATTTCCTGCGGCGGCCTTCCCGGGAATCTTCCGCCAAGCATACATTCATTTAGCAAGTCAAGTAGTCCTTTTTCGTTGTCGGGATAAAATGCCTGCGCCTGGTCGCCGATAACAATTAGCTGATGTTCAGGATACCAGAATAGTTTTAGGTTTAGCGCTTCAACCATTGCGCGTAGCGGAACCATTGTCCTTCCGTTGATAGCTTGCGCTGGAACATCCAATGCTTGCTTTTCGCCGTTTACTTCATATTCGGTGCTGCCTAGAACCATTTTAACGTTGATGTCTTTCTTAAATAAGTCTTTTCCTGTTATAGTAATTGCCTTTGACGCTTCGTCCCAGGAAACGTTTGCGCCGAAGCTTTCAGCGATAACCCTTGCGGGAACTAGTGTCCTGCCGTCTAAAACAAGGGGTCTTACTTCTTTATTGTCAGGGTCGATTTGTTTGAATGTGTTATTTACCATTACATATGGTGAATTAATCTTTAATACCACATCGCCAACAAGTTCACGTTTTAGGTATTGAACAATGTCCCCTTCCATGTCGCCCACAAGTTTTGCAACTTCAGCGCATGCAAGAAGAACCGCGCCAACACCAAAGTTTGATGTGGAGTTGTAGTCAACCAATACATTTGGGGCAGGTTCTGCGCCGATTGGCTGAACATAGCCAACCCTGCCGTTTGGGTGAATTGCTACTTTTGTCAGGTAATTCCACGCTTTAATTAATGGAGGCAAATAGGTTTCAGGGTCAAGCCTTCCTGTGTTGATACCCCATGCAAGCGCGTACGCAAAGAACGCAGTACCGCTGGTTTCTTCGCCCGGAGCGTTTGCTTCTTCAATGATGTTTCTTGTCCAGTACCCGTCTTTGTGCTGATATTGGATTAGGGATTTCATCATAATCTGGAACATTTCCTCATATTCAGCCTTTGACGGATGGTCATCCGGCAAGTCTTCCAAAACTTTCGCGTGAGCCGCAACGTTCCAGCCCATACCCCTTGCCCAGAACATCTTGCCGCCTGAGGGGGATTTTTTCTTCGGATACACATATGAGCCGTCGCGGTACCATAGGCCCACTTCTTCATCATACATTAATTCTTTCGCGTATTGATAATATTTGTACGCAGCGTCTAAATATTTAACGTCTTGGGTAACCTTATATACCTTAACCATAGAGGGCAAAATCATGAATAGCCCGTCTTCCCACCAGATGTAGTCCTCAAGGCCTGTTTCAATCATGTAATCATATACTTCAATTGCCCTTGCGATTTTTTCCGGTGACGGGTCAAGGGTGTATAGGTCAATATAAACCTGGAAACATGTCTGCCAGTCGCCAAATAGCACAAAGTCGTCGGTTTCGCCGTATGAATATTTCCAGTTAGCTTTATTGTTGCTCTTTGCGCCCATCCACTGGTTCTTTATTGCCCATTTTTCGGAAAAGTCCCTGTATCTTTCAATACCTGTTAAGAAATATGCTTCCATATTTCCAACATAATATGTAGCGTTGTCCCAAAAGGCCCTGCCATGGCTGGGATTGCTTTCCTGCCAGTAGTCATTTACAAGTTTCATTACTTTGATTACTTCATCTCTTGACGGCAAGCCTTCTACCCTGCTTGTACCCTCTTTAGCAATGGGGCTTGCATAAACGGGCACTATGGATAATGCCAATAAAAGGGAAATCAGCATTGCTAAAAACTTTTTCATCTTTTATCCTCCTTAATTATCTTAAATAGCG
>JAAYMJ010000313.1 GCA_012521455.1 Clostridiaceae bacterium | reverse complement strand
GGAAATATATGCCCGCACTTGGTATGAAAAGGTAGTGGATTTGGAATTTATCGAGGAAAAAAGGATAAGGACCGGACAATCAAAAAAACGATACGGGATAAAATTTTTGGACAAAAAATTAAGTTTGGGCACCAAAAATAGCTTTTTTTATGAAAACTATGATAAAATAGAAGAGGAATTCCAGTTGAGGCTTTCTAAAAATTTAAGGCTTCCTCTTTCAATTATAAAGGAAGAATTGTTTGAAGTGGAAATAGAAAGGCGGCTGCTTTCCGAGGAAGAAGTGTATAACAGGGCGGCAAATGAGTTTATGCAAGAATTAAAAGAAAAAAATGCGGATATTACTATAATTAGCATAAAAGTAGACCCCAAAACTGAAGAAAGCGGCAAAACCGTGTATGTGCTAACCTGTGAAAGCCTTGAGAGGATTGATATGAAAGATAAAATAGAAAAGGAGAATACGGGTGACTGAACTTACTTATGAAGCGCAAAATGTTGAAACTTTAATGAACATTTACGGAAGCTTCGACGCAAATGTGAAAGTCATTGAAAAGGAGTTGAATGTTAAAATCATCAACCGCGACACAAATATTAAAATCATCGGGGATGAGGAACAGTCCAAAATAGCCCTCGACGCGCTGACGGTTTTGGCTGAAATGGCAAAATCAGGCGAGGTTTTAAACGAACAAAACGTTAGGTATGCCATCAGCATGGCCATTGAGGGCATTTCAGGCGAAATTGTGAACCTGACAGGGGATTATATCTGCATAAGTTCCAAAGGAAAGCCCATTAAAGCAAAAACCATGGGCCAGAAAAAGTATGTGGAAACGATAAGGAACAACACCATCACTTTCGGGATTGGCCCGGCAGGAACAGGGAAGACCTATCTTGCGGTAGCGCTGGCGGTTGACGCTTTCAGGAAAAAGGAAGTGAGCAAGATAATCCTGACCCGTCCTGCGGTGGAAGCCGGGGAAAAGCTTGGGTTTTTGCCGGGGGATTTGCAAAACAAGGTTGACCCGTACTTGCGCCCCCTTTATGACGCCCTTCAGGTAATGCTGGGGGTTGAAGGGTATCAGAAATATTTTGAAAAGGGATTGATTGAAGTGGCCCCCTTAGCTTACATGAGGGGAAGAACACTGGATGACGCCTTTATAATTTTGGATGAGGCGCAAAACACCACCCCTGAGCAGATGAAGATGTTTTTAACCCGCATTGGCTTTGGCTCAAAAGTGGTAATCACGGGGGATATAACCCAGATAGACTTGCCTGACGGGAAGCGCTCGGGGTTAAAAGAGGCCATGAAGGTGCTAAAAAATATTGAGGGCCTTGAATTTGTGACGCTTACCCATAAAGACGTGGTAAGGCACCCCCTTGTGCAAAGGATTATAAATGCCTATGAAAAGGCTGACGCCTTAAAGAGGAAGTGATTAGGATAAAAAGAAATATAAAAAATATCCTGCTGTGCGCAAGTATTTGCGCCCTGCTTTTTGCAAGCCTTGCAAGCCTTGTGAGGGCTTCAAGGAAAGGGGTGGGCTATGATTTTTCAGAAGGTGAAATCAGCACCGTGGATATTTTCGCTCCCCGCGACATTGTGGACAGGTATACCACCGAAAATTTAAAAAACCAGGCGGCGGCAAAGGTTTCTGACAAATATAAAATTGATTTGAGGATAAAGACAAATGCGCTAAACAATCTTGCGGATTTTTTCGCGTTAATTTTTAATACAAAAAACGGACAAGCCCAAAGCGATTTGGAGGGCGCGGTTTCGTCTTTTTCATCCCTTAGCAGGGTAAAGCTTTCTGAAGATGAGATATTGTATCTTCTCACCATGAGTGATGAGGAGTTTTTGCATTTTCAAAAAAATATATCCGATATTTTGGACAGCACCTTATCTGAGGGGGTTTTAAATAAGGACGAAGCCCTTCTTGACGTAAAGGAAAAACTGCAAAACTCAAACATTGGGGATATCGGGCTTAAAATAACTTCGGCTTTTTTGGTTGAAAACAAGTTCTTTGACGAAGAAGGGACCCAGCGGGAAAGGCAGAAGGCAAAAGACGATGTGGCGGCGGTTGTTTACAAGAAAAACCAAAGCATTGTAAGGAAAGGGGAAATTATAACCCCTGCCCACATTGCCATGCTTGAGGATTTGGGGCTTTTAAAAAGCGCAAACTCCATTGACAAGTTCGAAGTTTTCGGGGTTTTTTCCCTCCTTATTGTGCTTTTTGGGGCAAGCGTTTTATATATTTTAATTTTCAATAAAAATTTGTTTTCAAAGCCCGACATGGTTTTGCTAATCGCGGTCAGTGTCTTAATAAGCATGGTTTTGTGTTTTTACATGGATAAGTTAAACCTAAAGATTTCAGCCTTGCCTGTGGCCCTTTCGCCCATTTTGGTCGCCCTTTTGATTGACAGGAATTTGGGGCTTTTTTTGAGTATCCCCGTATCCATTGTGGCAGTTTTTATGTTAAATGAAAACTGGCTTTATGCCATTTGTTTTATTATAATTTGCACCTTTTCCATCTATATTTTGAAATTCGCAAAAACCAGGGTCGGGCTGGTTACGGTTTCAATTTTGTCAAGCGTAATTTCCGCCCTTGTGTTTTTTGCCTTTTACATGCACGAGGTCAGCGATATGGGGGAACTTTTGTCCATATCCTTACACAGCCTCATAGGTTCACTTTTCATGATGATTGTAATAATCGGGATTTTGCCCTTTTTTGAGCTGTTTTTTGACGTAATCACGCCTTTTAAGCTTATGGAGCTGACAAACCCCGACAGGAAGCTTTTAAAAAGGCTGCTTTTAGAAGCCCCCGGTACATACCACCATTCATTGACAGTTGCGAATATGGCGGAAGCCGCTGCGGAGGAAATCGGGGCAAATTACCTCCTTGCCCGGGTTGGGGCGTATTACCACGACATTGGGAAACTAAAAGCCCCCCAGTATTTTAAGGAAAACCAAAACGGGGATAACCCACATGATTATTTAAACCCCAAAGACAGCGCACAAATTATAATCAGCCATGTAAACGAGGGGGTTGAGCTTTCCCAAAAACACAGGCTTCCAAAGATGGTGGAAAAGATTATACGGGAGCACCACGGCGTTTTGGTTATGGAATATTTTTACAAAAAGGTTGAAAATATTGACGGGGTAAATAAAGAGGATTTTACATACAAAGGGCCGAAACCCTCTTTTAAGGAGTCGGCGGTTGTGTCTTTGGCCGACAGCATAGAGGCGGCGGTGAGAAGCCTTGACAGAAAGAGCCTTGATACGGTCAGGGAAATGATTGATAAAATCGTAACATCAAGGCTTTTATCGGGGCACCTTGACAATTCAAACCTTACTTTGTCCGAAATTGAGATAATTAAAAAGTCTTTTTTAAATACATTAAGCGGGTACTACCATGAAAGAATAGAGTACCCAAACTGATTGAAGGAGAAGAAATATGATTGAGCTAACAATTGAAAATTTACAAAATGAAGTGGAATTCACAAAGGATTTGGAAAACATAATTGAAAAGGCGGTTAGCTATACTTTGTCAAATTTAGGCTGCGACATAGACTGCGAGATTGGCGTTACCATAGTTAACAATGAGGAAATCAGGAAGTTAAATAAAGAATACCGCGGGAAAGACAGCGCAACCGACGTGCTGTCCTTTCCCATGATTGAGTTTGACGCCGACGGGGTTATGATTGAGGAAAGCGCGGAATATAACGGAAACTTGCTGGTTTTAGGCGATATTGTGATTTCCCTTCCCCGGGCAAAGGAACAGGCGGAAGAATACGGTCACAGCCTGCTTAGGGAAGTGGGTTTTTTGACGGTTCACTCAATGCTCCACCTTTTCGGGTTTGACCATGAAGGGGAACAGGACGAGAAAATCATGCGGCAAAAGGAAAAAGAGATTTTGGAAAGCATGAATTTACCTAGAGAATAAGTTGAAAGGCAAAGTCTTATGAAAAACAAAAATTTTTTGGGAAGCTTAAAAAATGCTTGCCGGGGGCTTTTGCAGGCGGCAAAGACCGAACGGAATTTCAAGGTTGATATATTTTGCGCCTGCCTTGCCTTTCTCTTGGGCATAATTTTGGGTTTTTCATACCTTGAAATGGGGATTTTGACCGTTACCATATTCATTGTTTTGGTATGCGAGCTTATCAACACCGCCGTTGAACGGACGGTGGATTTGGTGACGGAAGAATTCCGCCCGCTGGCAAAGGCGGCAAAGGATATTGCCGCGGGGGCGGTGCTGCTTTCCTCGGTGATGTCAATAATTGTGGCGGTGCTTTTGTTTTTAAGAAAAAGCGTGATTTTAAAACTGTTTAGCTTTTTTAATTTTTAATTTTTAATTTTTAATTTGAGGTGGGTTTTTTGAAAACTGCGCTAATTACCGGCGCGTCCCGCGGGATTGGGGCGGAGTGCGCCAAAGTTTTTGCCAAGGATAATTACAATGTTGTGATAAATTACAACAATTCAGAAAATCAGGCAAGGGCGCTGGAAGAAAGCCTAATTAGGCAGGGCTTTAGCGCAAAGGCCATAAAGGCCGACGTTTCAAAGGAAGACGAGGTGGGGTATTTAGTTAGTGAAACCGTCAAAGCCTTTGGCTCCATTGATGTTTTGGTCAACAACGCAGGCATTTGGCATTTCGGGGTTTTGACGGATATTTCAAGCGATTGCTGGGACCATATAATTAACGTGAATTTAAAAAGCGTGTTCTTGGTGACAAAAGCGGTGCTACCCTATATGATAAACAAAAAAGAGGGGAGCATTATAAATGTTTCCTCCATCTGGGGCTTGGTGGGGGCAAGCTGCGAGGTCCCATATTCTGCCGCAAAGGCGGGGGTTATCGGGTTTACCAAAGCTTTGAGCAAGGAAGTGGGGCCTAGCAATATCAGGGTAAACTGCGTTGCCCCCGGGGTGATTGGAACGGATATGAACAAGGATTTATCAGATGAGGAACTCGCGGATTTAAAAGACAAAACCCCCCTTGGAAGGATTGGCTCCCCTGAGGAAATCGCCAAAATTATCAGGTTTTTGGCCTCGGACGGCGCCTCATTTATCACAGGCCAAGTGATAAGCCCAAACGGGGGGTTTGTGATATATTAAAAAAGTACCTGTTATCTTTGGATAACAGGTACTTTTTTATATTAAAGCATGTGCAGGATATATTATTTGTCCTTTTTTTTGCGGAATAATGATAAGCCCCCAAACCCGCTTATGATTGCCATATAAAAGCCCAAATCGTACCACCAGCCGTTATTTGAGGTTTCATATATGCCAATGTTTTTGTCAAACAGCCCCAAAATCAGGGACAATGGCGCAATCCAGCCATGCCATACGCCCCAGAAAAAACCTGCCGGGTT
>JAAYMJ010000312.1 GCA_012521455.1 Clostridiaceae bacterium | reverse complement strand
TAGATAAAGCCTAAAGACTCAAAGTTTTTTGCGCAAAGCCCCGTTTCTTCCTCAAGTTCCCTTTTTGCGCATTCAAGCGGGTCTTCCCCGTAGTTCAGCTTACCCGCAGGAATTTCAAAAATGACTTTATCTAAAGGCCTTCTGTATTGCCGCTCCATAATTACATTTCCTTCATCATCAAGCGCCACAATGGCAACCCCGCCAGGATGTTCCACAACGTCGCGGGTGGCGATATTCCCTTTTGGGGTTTTTACCGTGTCCACCCTGACGTTTACAACGGAGCCTTTGAATTTATATTCTGTTTTTATTGTTGTTTCATTTAAGTTCATATTTTACCCCCTGTAAATTTTGCTATTTGTATTATATAAAAATTCACCCAAAAAAGCTATAAGTTTTTTAAATAGTAATTAAAATTTCATGGGTGGCCCCGTCGTCAATTAAGTCAATTTTGTTGTTGCCAGCCTCTCCCGTGCGTTTAATTGTGATGTTATACAGGGTGTTTTTATACTTGTAACAGATTTTATATTCCTTCCAGTTTTCAGGAACACAGGGGGTAATATATAGGGTATCACCGTATTTTTTAAATCCCAAAAGGTCTTCAATACCCACGCGGTAAAACCAAGCAGCGGCGCCCGTATACCAGCTCCAGCCGCCACGGCCCGCATGGGGCGGTGTTGCGTAGACATCCGCGGAAATCACATAGGGTTCCACTTTATAAATGTTTGCCTCGCTTAAGGTGTTTGCGTGGTTTATTGGGTTTATGGCGCTGTAAAGCTCATGGGCAATTTCAGCGTCATTTAACATTGCAAAAGCCATAACCGCCCATACCGCCGCATGGGTATACTGGCCTCCGTTTTCCCTCACCCCGGGGACATAGCTTTTGATATAGCCCGGGCGCAAATTGCTCTTTTCAAAGGGCGGGGTTAGGAGTTTTATGATATTTGCTTCCTTGTCATATAGGTTATTATAAAGGGCGCACATTGCGATTTTATCCCGGCCGTTCTTTGCGCCGTTGCTTATTACTGACCACGCTTGTGCAATACAGTCAATTGAGCATTCCTGATTTTCACTTGAACCAAGTGGCGTCCCGTCGTCAAAATAAGCACGCCTGTACCATTGACCATCCCAAGCGTTTTCGTCAATATTTTGGGCAATTTCATTTGATAAATTTTCAAATCTTTTTGCATTTTCCTCATCCTTCATATATTTGCAAATGGGGACAAACATATCCAGTGTTTTTTTCAAAAACCACCCAAGCCATACGCTTTCACCTTTTCCTTCAACCCCCACAGTATTCATCCCGTCATTCCAGTCGCCGCTTCCTATCAAGGGGAGCTTGTGGGGACCGAATTTTAAGGTGTTTTCAATGGCTAAAATGCAGTGGTCATAAATTGTGGCTTCTTCATCAGAATAGCAAATGAAACTGTACCGCTCATATTCCCTCTCTTTTAGTTTTTCGCTTTCTAAAAAGCGCGCTTTTTCATTTAGTATGCTCCAATCCCCTGTCACCCTGATATAGTCGGCGCAGACATACGCAAGCCATAGTTTGTCGTCGGAAAAGAGGGTTCTTACCCCTCTCACACCGTTTTTTGACATATGCCACCAATGGACTACGTCCCCTTCTTTAAACTGGTGGCTGGCGTGAAGTATGATTTGCTTTCTTGCAAGATGGGGCGCGCAGAAAAGAAGGCTTGTCACGTCTAGGAGCTGGTCGCGGAAACCATAGGCCCC
>JAAYMJ010000311.1 GCA_012521455.1 Clostridiaceae bacterium | reverse complement strand
TCAATATTAAATTTGTTGGTCATAAGGCTTCTTCTTTGGATTTCAAAAAAATCGGGCCTGCCAGAAGATAGCGCCACATATTCCCCGTCTAATATGCATTTTGAATTTACATATTTATTTATCGCGGCAAGTTCGGGGAAAATGGGGTTCATATTTTTGTTCCGTTTATTCCTTAATTCGCACACAGTTTTGTCAAGGTATACAATCCCCCGTATCCCGTCTAGTTTTAGCTCAAAGATATAGTCCTTTGAGTCAAAAGGGGGGCTTTCTTTTGAAATCAGCATGGGGGACGCGCTTTTTGCTTCAAAAATGTCCATATTATGCACCTTTGTTGGCCTGCTCAATACTTTGCTTTAGGGCTTCCATTAAGTCTATGACGTTGTTTTTTTCCTCGGGCTCTTTTGCCTGCGCAACTTCCCTGCCCTCGATTTTTGAGATAATAAGCTCTTTTAATCTTTCCTGATACCCGTCTTTGTACGCGGCAGGGTTGAAGGGGGTATTCATGGAATTAATCAAAGTTTTTGCCATTTCAAGCTCTTCTTTTTGTATCCGGGGCTTTGTGTAGGTTTTTGGAAAGTCCTTGATTTCATTCTCATAAAACATTTTTGAAATCACTAAGCTGTCTTCCCATGGGATGATGGCAAGCAATGTTTCCTTTGTCCCCATGACGGTTTTGCCGATTGCGATTTTCCCCTCCTCTAAAAGCGCCGCCCTCAATAGCTCAAAGGCCTTCTCCCCGCCTAGCTGGGGAATTACATAGTAGGTTTTGTCATAATATACCGGGGAAATTTCGTTTAGCTTTGCAAAGTGAAGAATTTGGATGGTTTTGTCTTTTTCGGTTTTGATTTTTTCTAAATCTTCCTCGGTTATAATAACGTAGTTTCCTTTTTCATATTCGTACCCTTTTATTATGTCTTTTTCCGTCACTTCCTTCCCGCAGTAGCCGCAGGTTTTTTTGTAGCGTATGCGGGAGTTGTCTTCCTTGTGCAGCTGGTTTAGGTGTATGTCGTTATCCTGCACCGCAGTGTAAAGCGCCACAGGTATTGCCACAAGGCCGAAAGATATTACTGTTTTGTGAGTTGCCGCCATATTATCACCTCGGGTGTAGTATTTGTAAAATGGAAAAATAAATGCAAAATTAACACAAGGTCAAATTTTGATTTTAATTAAGCCAAATATTTTGGGGTTTGTATTTATCTTCATCTTTTAAAACTTTATCGTCATTAAAATTTCAGGCAAAATAAATTATTGTAAAAATTTTATAAAAACAAATATTTTAATTAGTCCGTTTTAATCCGGCACTATTTTTTTGTTATTATTTTTATGAATTAGAAAGTGTTGACAATAATTTTTTAGAGGTGTATAGTGATATTAATTAAAATGGTTCAATTTTTATTTTGGGAGAAATTGAAACGTTTAAATTTTGCGGTGAATAAAAGGAGGGAATGAAAATGGAAGTGATTTTTACAAAATTTTTGCCGCTTGCCATAATTGTTTCTTTTATATTGTCTAT
>JAAYMJ010000310.1 GCA_012521455.1 Clostridiaceae bacterium | reverse complement strand
TTTTTTGTTTTCTAATTTTTCAGCCACCACCTGCTTTGGAAGCCCCACGGGGATTTGGCTTGACCTGATATAGATTTTCCCCCCGTGCATGCCTGTGCCGCAGAAGGCGCCCACAGGGATTCCCTCAACACCAATCCCCAAAACCACAATTATGCCGCCGGCCTGGTATTCACCCAAAAAATCCCCGACTTTTCCGCCAACCACAATCACGGGGATTTTGTCGGCGTATTCCTTCATATGGATACCAACGCGGTACCCTGCGTTTCCTTTAATATATATCTCTCCGCCCCGCATTGCATATCCCGTCGTGTCCCCGCAGTTGCCATAAACAATTATGCTTCCCGAATCCATGGTATCCCCCGTGGCGTCCTGGCCGCTTCCGATATAGCGCTGCCCCAAGACATTGTCCACAATAATTTCCTTGTCCCGCGACGCTTTTATGGAATAATTCAAATCCTTAAAACTCACATTGCTGGCATTTAACTTCATCTGTGCCCAACCCCCAATTTCTGCTTTCTAACATCTTTAGGGAACATCATTAAATTCGGCTTTTGCAATAAAAGCCCCATATCGATGGTAGAAAGGTCAACTTTGTCTTTTATAAGGGAGGTATAAATACCCGCCCTGTTAATTTCACCTATCATAATATATCCCACAAGGCGGTTATCATTAATAAACAGCCTCTTGTAGGAGTTTTCGCCAATAAATTCATAGCTTTCGCCCCTGTATGACCCCGCGGTGATAATGTGAAGCCCGAAAAACCCGATGGCGTTCATGGGGATTGCCTTTTCATATTTTACCTTATCCCCCGCCATGTTTTTCCCTGCCACTTCGCCCTGCATATAGGCGTTGGGCAAAAGGGCCAAAATCTTTTGCTCGTTGCATGATATATCCAAGCTTTCGGTGCAGTCCCCCGCGGCGTAAACATCTTTTATGCTTGTCATTTGGAATTCATCCGTCACAATCCCGCGGTTTACCTTACCCCCCGCCTCTTTTACAAGTTCCACGTTCGGGCGGACGCCGATTGCTATTACCAAAATGTCAAAGGGAACCTTGCGGCCTGAATTTAAGGTTGCCATATTCTTTTCATATGCCTTGACGGAGTCGGACAGAATTATTTCAATCCCCGCATTTTCCAAATGCTTTTTCATAATTTCCGAGCCTTTTTCGTCAAGGATACTGGATAGCACCCTGTCAGCCAAATCCACAACGGTAATGCTTTTAACTTTTTTATTTAATCCTTCGGCGCATTTTAGCCCGATTAACCCCGCCCCCACGATTAAAACCCTTGTATCGGGGGTAATGCTCGCTTCAAGGCTTTTCGCGTCATCATAGGACATAAATGTAAATTTGTTTTCCACCCCATCCAAGCCTTCGGTGGGAACTATAAAGGGTTTTGAACCAGTTGCCACAAGGAGTTTGTCATATTTTACGCTTTTTCCGCCTTTTAATTCCACTTCTTTTTTGTCAGGGATTATCCTTACAGCTTCTTCCCCCAGCATAACCTTGCAGTTATTTTCCTCATAAAAGGATAGGGGCCTGTAATACATTTTATCTTCCGTAACCTTCCCTTGAATTAAATAGGAAATCAAAGGGCGGGAGTAGGTGTGGTATTTTTCCTTTGAAATTACCACAATCCCCCCGTCTTTGTCCACCTGCCTTATCCCTTCAATGGCGCCAACGGCCGCGGCGGAATTCCCGATAATTACATATTTCATTTTTTCACTTCCTTCCTAGTAAACCTCTTCTAATACAATGGCGCGGTTGGGGCAGTTTGTAACGCAGGCGGGTATCCCGCCGTTTGATATGCAAAGCTCGCATTTTTTCGCCGCTTTCCCTTCCTTGTTCGGGACCACTGCCCCGTAGGGACAAGATAGTATACAGGTAAAACAGCCCACGCATTTTTCCGTGTCAATGGTAACTACCCCGTCTTTTACCGAAATCGCCCCCGTGATACAGCCCTTTTTGCACAAGGGCTCATCGCATTGTCTGCAGTTTACCGCAAAGTTAATCCTGTCCCCTTCTTCAACGGTAATGTTGGGGACATTCTGCCTGTTTAAGGCAAAGGCTTTAGGCATGTATTTTTCCCCGGAATTTACAAACGCGCAAAAGTATTCGCAAAGATGGCACCCCAGACACCATTCCTCATTCACGTATATCCTTTTCACAAAACCCAACCCTTTCTTAAAATTTACTCTCCGGCATGCTTAATCCCAAAAATCTCAAGCTCTTTTTCGTTAAGCCCCACGCCCCTTAACATGAGACGGTTGCCCCTTAAGGCCTCGATTGAGTTAATACCCATGCCGCCCATCATTTCCATTATTTCATGGTTCCATGCGGTTAGTAAATTCACAAGCCTTTTGTAAGCAATATCAGGATTTAATCTTTTTACCAAATCTTCCCTTTGTGTCGCAATGCCCCAGTTGCACTTCCCGCTCTGGCAGTCGCGGCATAGGTGGCAGCCTATCGCCAAAAGGGCCGCGGTACCGATATACACCGCGTCTGCCCCTAACGCCACCGCCTTTACTATGTCGGCGGAATTTCGTATGGAGCCCGCAATCACAATGGAAACCTCGTTCCTTATCCCTTCTTCCCTAAGCCTTTGGTCAACCGCAGCTAAAGCAAGCTCAATGGGGATACCCACATTGTCCCTAATCCTTGTGGGCGCCGCCCCGGTCCCCCCGCGGAAACCGTCAATGGCGATAATGTCCGCCCCGCTTCGGGCAATCCCGCTGGCGATTGCCGCCACATTGTGAACGGCGGCGATTTTTACAATTACGGGTTTTTCATAATTGGTTGCCTCTTTTAGGGAATACACAAGCTGCCTTAAATCCTCAATTGAGTAAATATCATGATGCGGCGCGGGGGAAATGGCGTCGGTGCCTTGGGGAATCATTCTGGTTGCTGAAATATCCTCCCCGATTTTTTCACCGGGCAAATGCCCGCCAATCCCGGGCTTTGCCCCCTGCCCCATCTTAATTTCAATGGCAGCCCCCGCCTCAAGGTAGCCCTTGTGCACCCCGAAACGGCCTGAAGCCACTTGGACAATGGTGTTTTTCCCGTATTTATAAAAATCCTTGTGAAGGCCCCCTTCACCTGTGTTATAGTAAATCCCAAGCTCTTGCGCCGCGCGGGCCAAGGCCTCATGGGCGTTTTTGCTGATTGAGCCGTAGCTCATGGCAGAAAACAAAATCGGCATGCTCAATTCCAAATTAGGATATCCCTTTGTAATCACTTCCCCGTTTTCGTCAAATTCCACCTTTGAAACTTTTTTCCCTAAGAAAACTTTTGTTTCCATGGGCTCGCGCAAGGGGTCAATGGAGGGGTTTGTAACCTGGCTTGCGTTAATTAAAAGCTTATCCCAGTAAACCGGAAAAGGTTTTGGGTTTCCCATGCTTGACAAAAGCACCCCGCCGCTTTCCGCCTGGCGGTATATTTCATTTATAAGTTCCCCTGTGAAATTGTAGTTTTCACGGAACGTGTGGTCGGTTTTCACGATTTTTAGCGCCCTTGTGGGGCAAAGGGCCACGCACCTGTGGCAGTTTACGCACCTTTCGTTGTGTTCATAAAGACAGTCCAATTCCTCGTCATAGGTATGGGCCTCATTGGAACACTGTCTCACGCAAACCTTGCACTTTATGCATTTATTTTTATCCCTGATTATTTCATATTCCGGATAGATATAGTTTATCGGCATATGCTCGCACCTTCCTTTTCATAGAGGGTCGCAATTATGGGCTCGCCGCCCTTCGGGGACCAGATTTTGTCCACATCGGGGCAGATTGCCCTGATTGCGCATTCCTCGCTTGCCACATATAAAGTATCATCTTTTTCCGCTGCAACCATTGAGCGTAATTTTAGCCTGTCGTTTAGCGCCATCAAGCCCCCTTCAAAGCCAACCAGGATTGAGAACGGCCCTGTGATTAAGAGGCTTGAGAAAGTGTTTCTGAAAAACTTGAATTTTTCCCTTTGATTTGGCTCCATCCTTTCAATATGCTCCCAAAAGGGCGCCGCGATAATGTTTGCCACATCTGTATATGAAAGGTTTTGCCTACGTGTGAGATAGTCAAATATATATGTTATAACTTCCGTATCCGTCAAAAGGGTGCATACATACCCGAACATTTCAACGAAACGGCGGTTGGCGTCATAGGAGGAAATTTCCCCGTTGTGAACAATGGTATGGTCAAGTAGCGCAAAGGGGTGCGCCCCGCCCCACCAGCCGGGGGTGTTTGTAGGATACCTTCCATGTGCGGTCCACATGTACCCCTCATATTCTTCCAGCCTGTAAAATTCCCCGATATCCTCAGGGAACCCCACCGCCTTAAACACGCCCATGTTTTTCCCTGAAGAAAACACATAGGCCCCTTTTATGTCCGAGTTGATTTTTAAAACCTTCTGCACCACATATTCCTTTTCATCCAGCTGGCTTGCCGCAAGCTTTGTGGAAATGGGCTCCACAAAGTAGCGCCAGATTAGCGGTGAGTCGGTTATGGATTTAACCTTTTTAACAGGGATCCTGCTTAAGTTCACAATGTCAAAATACTTTTCCAAAAACCTTTCGGTTTCAACCCTTGCGTTTAAATCCTCAAAAAAGATATGAAAGGCATATAAGTCCTTGTATTCAGGATAAATACCGTACCCGGCAAACCCGCCGCCAAGCCCGTTTGACCTGTCGTGCATATAGGAAATGGATTTAACGATTACATCGCCGGATACCTTTTTGCCGCTTTTATTAATAAAGCCACATATGGCACATCCTGACGGAATCCTGATTTCCCCTTCTCTTTTAATCATTTTAAATCCCCCAATCTAAAAAAATTACCAAACAGATAAAAAAAATGTGCCTAAAAAACATACCCCCAAGGCCTTTGCTTTTTCATTAAAACAGCCCTGTTTTAAAAGCAAAACGCCTTAGTATGTTTTATAGACACATCATTGTGTTTATGCTATTAAATTTTTTGTCTAAATTTTGTTTGAAATATAATTATACCACATCTATTGATGTAATATCAACCATTTCTAACTCAAAAGTTGCACAATTATTATCTAAACTTTTGCATAAAGCTTTGGCAGTATCGATAGAAGTTAAGCACGGAACCTGACATTCCACCGTTTTCCGACGTATTTTGACACTATCCCTTTCCGGGGTTTTATTCCCGGCGGAGGTGCTAATTACATAATCCATTTGGGGGATTATGTCTAAAATATTATCGTCACCTTCCCTGATTTTCTTGACATATTTAGCGGAAATCCCGTGTTCTTCCAAAAATTTCTTGGTCCCGCCTGTGGCGTATAGCTCAAAGTTTAACTCTTGGAATTTCCTTGCCACGGGCAAAAGCTCTTCCTTGTCAATGTCCCTTACGGTAAAGAGGACTTTCCCGCCTTTATTAAGCTTAAACCCTGCGGCGCACAATCCTTTTTGCAGCGCTTCCTCAAATTTTTTTGCAATCCCCAAAACTTCACCCGTTGATTTCATCTCAGGGCCTAGATGTACGTCAACATCATCTAGTTTTGAGAAGGAGAATACAGGAACCTTTACCGCCACATACCCGTTTTCCTTGTATAAGCCGTAGTTATACCCCATCTCGGGGATTTTTTTGCCCAGCATGCACATGGTGGCAAGCTTAATCACGGGAATTCCCGTTACCTTGCTGATATAGGGAACCGTCCGGGAGGAGCGTGGGTTTACCTCAATTACGTAAACCGTTCCTTTATATATAACATATTGGATATTTACCATCCCGATTACATTCATTTCTTTTGCAAGAATCCGGGTATATTCAATGATTGTTTCCTTTTCTTTTTCAGTTAAGGTCTGGGGGGGATATACGGAAATGGAGTCCCCGGAGTGAACCCCCGCGCGCTCAATGTGTTCCATAATTCCGGGGATTAACACGTCGGTGCCGTCGCAAATGGCGTCAACTTCAGCTTCCATTCCCATGAGGTATTTATCAATTAAAACGGGGTTTTCAATGCCGCTTCTTAAAATTATGTTCATATATTCCAAAACATCGGCCTTGCTGTACGCAATAATCATGTTCTGCCCGCCCAGTACATAACTTGGCCGCAATAGCACAGGATAGCCCAAGGTTTCCGCGATTTGTACCGCCTCGTCAATGGTAAAGGCGGTAGCCCCCTTCGGGCGCGGGATATTGCACTTTTCCAAAATGGCGTCAAAGCGCTTTCTGTCTTCCGCCGCGTCAATCATTTCAAACTGCGTTCCTAAAATCTTTACCCCTCTTTCATGAAGGTGTTTTGCAAGTTTTATCGCCGTCTGCCCGCCAAACTGCACTATAACGCCGTCGGGCTTTTCAGTTTCTATGATATTGTCAATATCGTCCTCACAAAGGGGGTCAAAGTAAAGCTTATCCGCGGTGTCAAAGTCCGTTGACACGGTTTCGGGGTTGTTATTTGCGATAATCGCCTCATACCCTGCCTCTTTTAAGGCCCAAACCGAATGCACCGTGCAGTAGTCAAACTCAATCCCCTGCCCTATCCTGATGGGGCCTGAACCTATAACCAAAACCTTCTTTTTATCAGAAGGCACGGATTCGTTTTCTTCATCATATGTGGAATAATAATATGGTGTTACCGCCTCAAATTCCCCGGCGCAGGTGTCAACCATCTTAAATGAGGCATACCTTTTGTTTTCAATTTTCTTCCCTGAAAGCCTTTCTATGGTCTTGTTTGTAAAGCCCAAATTTAGGGCCTTCTTGTATACTTCTTCATTAAAGTTATTCTTAATTTCATCTTCCACTTCAATTAAGTTTACAAGCTTACTTAAAAAGAAGGGGTCAATTTTTGTAAGGCTGTTTAATTCCCTGACCGTAATCCCCCGCTTTAGGGCTTCATACACTAGGAAAATCCTGTCGTCGTTTGCTTCCAAAATCGCCCGCTTTAATTCGGCGTTAGAAAGCTTTTTAAACTCAGCGATTTCCAATGTGTCAATTTTCCGCTCAATGGAGCGCACCGCTTTCATTAGCGCCATTTCAAAGCTGGTGCCTATCGCCATAACTTCCCCCGTCGCCTTCATCTGGGTACCGAGGTTTCTTTTTGCGTAGACAAACTTGTCAAAGGGGAATTTGGGAAACTTTATTACGCAGTAATCAATTGACGGCTCAAAGCAGGCGCAGGTCTTTTTAGTAACCGCGTTTTCAATCTCATCCAAAGTATAGCCTATTGCGATTTTTGCCGCGACTTTCGCGATAGGATACCCCGTCGCCTTTGAAGCAAGGGCTGACGACCTTGAAACACGGGGGTTTACTTCAATTACCGCATATTCAAAGCTGTCGGTGGACAGCGCCAGCTGCACGTTGCAGCCCCCCTCAATCCCAAGGGCGGACACGATTGAAAGCGCCGCGCTTCTTAACATCTGATACTCCTTATCCGCCAAAGTCTGGCAGGGCGCCACCACAATGGAGTCCCCCGTATGTATCCCCACAGGGTCCACATTTTCCATGCCGCAGACTACAATTTTATTGTCGCGGCTATCCCGCATTACCTCAAACTCAATTTCCTTCCAGCCCGCAATACACTTTTCAATGAGGCTTTGCCCCACACGGGAAAGCTTCAATGCGTTGGATAAAATCTTTTTAAGCTCAGCCTCGCTGTGGGCAATCCCGCCCCCAGAACCCCCCAGGGTATAGGCGGGCCTTACTACCAATGGATAGCCTTGCTCTTTCGCAAACTCAAGGGCTTCTTCAATGCTTGTAACCACAACGGAGGGTATTAAGGGCTGGTTTATGCTTTCCATGCATTCCTTAAACGCCCCCCTGTCTTCCGCCTTCTTTATTGTTTCAGGTTTTGCCCCTAAAAGCTTAACATTGTATTTATCCAAAATCCCCCGCTCATAAAGTTCCATGGCGGTATTTAGCCCCGTCTGCCCCCCCAAAGTGGGAAGGATACTGTCAGGGCGCTCAATCTCAATGATTTTTTCCACCACTTCAACAGTGATGGGCTCAATGTAGATTTTGTCCGCCATGTTTTTGTCGGTCATGATTGTGGCGGGGTTTGAGTTTATCAAAACCACCTCAATCCCTTCTTCACGAAGAGCCTTGCAGGCCTGTGTCCCCGAGTAGTCAAATTCCGCCGCCTGCCCGATAACAATGGGGCCCGAGCCAATAACCAGTGTCTTTTTAATATCCGGATTTTTCGGCAATTCCCTCAACCCTTTCTGCTAAAATTTCAATTCAAACTAAACCAAAAACTGCGTTATCTGTTTTTATCTAATTATCCGTAAATGCCTTTTGCGTCTAAACCGTTCTTTATGTGCTTGTCAAGTTTTTTCCTTAATTTATTTAATTTACCCTTTTTACTTTTTTTCAGCGTAAGCCTTTATGCGCTCCATGAATTTGTCAAACAAAAACCCCGTATCCTGCGGCCCCGCGCAAGCCTCGGGATGGAACTGCACCGTAAAGGCGTTTATGTTTTTATACTCAATCCCTTCCACCGTATGGTCGTTTAAGCTGATGTGGGTAACTTTTGCGCGGCTTTCGTCAAGGGAGCCTGCGACTATCGCGTAATTGTGGTTTTGGCTTGTGATATAGGCTTTCTTTGTTGCCAAATCCATCACAGGGTGGTTTGCGCCATGATGTCCGAATTTTAACTTTTCGCGCTTTCCCCCCTGGGATAGGGCCAAAAGCTGGTGCCCGAGGCAAATCCCGAATATTGGGATATTGCTTTGTGCGATAACTTTTAACTCCTCGATAATTTCCACGCACTCCGCCGGGTCCCCCGGCCCGTTTGAAAGCATAATCCCGTCAAAGCCCATGTTTAAAACATCCCTAGCCTTTGTGTACGCGGGAAGCACCGTCACCTCGCAGCCCCGCTCAACCAAACTATTTATAATATTCCTTTTGCTTCCATAATCAAAAAGCCCAATCTTGTATTTTCGGTTTTTTGAAAATACAACATATGGGCTTTGGCAAGTAACGCTTCTTACAGCCTTTTGGATTTTGTAATTATTAATTTGTCCCAATAGTTCATTTAAAGAAAATTCGCCATAAACGATGCCTGCGTTCATAGCACCGTAATTTCGAACAATTTTTGTAATCTGGCGGGTATCAATATCATAAATCCCCGGAATTTCATGCTTCTTCAAATATTCATCTATTGTAATATCCATCCTGAAATTTGACGGCTCATTGCAAAAAGTGCGGACAACAAAGCCAAGCAATTGGGGCTTTTGTGACTCATCGTCAAAAGAATTGCACCCGTAATTTCCTATTAAGGGATAGGTCATGGTAACAATCTGGCCAAAATAGGAAGGGTCTGACAAAACTTCCTGATAACCTGTCATGGAAGTATTAAAAACAAGTTCCCCAATTGTGTTTTTCGGATAACCAAAGGCTTTACCTTCAAAAACTGAGCCATCGGCCAAAACTAAATACGCCTTCAATGAAACAACCTCCTTACATAACCTAAACGGCCCTAACACCCTAAAAAAGGGTAAAAAAATTTTGCAAAAATTTTTACTTTTAGCCCTTTTAAAAATTATACAACGTATAATTATGCATGTCAATATTATAATTATGAATTTTCTATGTAAAATCTAACAAAATCAGCTTGTCCATTTAAGCAGGTTTATGCCTAAATTTACAAAAAATATAAATTTTGAAAATCTAGTTGACAAACGCCAAAGAAGAAAATATAATAATAAATGTGAACAGCAACGACGCTGTGCGACATCTGTTGCGCGGCGTTTTTTTATTGCAAAAAACGATTAGAAAGGAAGCGCACAGATGGTAAAGCTGCATG
>JAAYMJ010000309.1 GCA_012521455.1 Clostridiaceae bacterium | reverse complement strand
ATATTTATATTATTCACCCATACGCTATGTTGACAATTAAAAGGGTATGGATTATAATAAGAACAAATGTTCGTATAAGGAGGTGGAAGTATGCCTGAATTTAAGCTTGTGTCAAATTTTAAGCCCACCGGGGACCAGCCGCAGGCCATTGAGGCATTGGCGGAAGGGATACTAAAAGGTGAAAAAGCCCAGACCCTTTTAGGGGTAACGGGGTCGGGAAAAACCTTTACCATTGCCAATGTGATTGAAAGGGTGCAGCGCCCCACATTGGTTTTGGCCCACAATAAAACACTGGCGGCCCAGCTTTGCAGCGAGTTTAAGGAATTTTTTCCCGAAAACGCGGTGGAGTATTTTGTAAGCTATTATGACTACTACCAGCCAGAGGCATACATTCCCACAACCGACACCTATATTGAAAAAGACGCGCAAATAAACGAAGAAATAGACAAGTTCCGCCACTGCGCGACCGCGTCCCTTTTGGAAAGGCGGGATGTTATTGTGGTTGCCAGCGTATCCTGCATTTATGGCTTGGGGGATCCTGAAGACTACAAAACCATGATGCTTTCACTAAGAAAAGGAAGCACCATGGAGAGGGACGAGCTTTTGGAAAGGCTTGTTGAAATGCAGTATGAGCGGAATGACATAAATTTTGTAAGAAATAAGTTCAGGGTAAAGGGGGATGTTGTAGATATTTTCCCCTCCGACTCCAGCGGCAAGGCCGTCAGGGTGGAGTTTTTCGGCGATGAGATTGAAAGGATGACGGAGTTTGACTCCCTTACAGGCGAGATTATAGGATACAGAAACCATGTGGTAATTGTGCCCGCAAGCCACTATGTAACCACCAAGGAAAAGATGGAGAGGGCGATTAAATCAATAAGGGAAGAACTGGACGAAAGGGTAAAGGAGCTCCAAAGCCAGGGGAAAATTTTAGAGGCCCATAGGCTTTTGAGCAGGACCAACTACGATTTGGAAATGATGCAGCAGATGGGGTTTTGCCAGGGGATTGAAAACTATTCCCGCCACATTAGCGGACGCCCCCCGGGAAGCCCGCCCTTTACCCTTTTGGACTTCTTCCCGAAGGATTTTTTGCTGGTTGTTGACGAGTCCCACGTTACAATCCCGCAGGTGCGGGGGATGTACGAAGGGGACCGTTCAAGGAAGGAATCCCTTGTTAATTACGGGTTCAGGCTTCCTTCCGCTTTCGACAACCGCCCGCTTAATTTTGAAGAATTTGAAAGCAAGCTAAATCAGATTATTTTTGTGAGCGCCACCCCCGCTGATTATGAAAAGGAAAAAAGCTCAAAGATTGTGGAACAGGTAATCAGGCCTACGGGGCTTTTGGACCCCGAAGTCGAGGTCCGCCCGATTAAGGGCCAGATTGACGATTTGTTAAGCGAGATAAACATCAGGGTTGAAAAGCGGGAAAGGGTGCTGGTTACAACCCTTACAAAAAAGATGGCGGAGGATTTGACGGACTATTTGCGGAGCATGGGGGTAAAGGTAAGGTACATGCACTCCGAAGTGGAAACCTTGGAGAGAATGGAAATAATCAGGGATTTAAGGCTTGGCGTGTTTGACGTTTTGGTCGGCATTAACCTTTTGAGGGAAGGCCTTGACCTTCCCGAAGTGTCCCTTGTGGCGATTTTAGACGCCGACAAGGAAGGGTTTTTAAGAAGCGAAACAAGCCTTATCCAGACCATAGGCCGCGCGGCAAGAAACGCCAACGGCAAGGTCATAATGTACGCTGATGTAATCACCGGCTCCATGCAGCGGGCGATTGACGAAACCAACAGGAGAAGGAAAATCCAGTCGGAATACAATAAAAAGCACAATATTACGCCCGCTACTATTTCCAAAGGCGTGAAAATCATAGAACTTGCAACCAAGGATGAAGAAGGCGCGCCTGAAGAAGTGAAGGAAAGCAAGGAAGAACTAATTTTTAGGCTTACCAATGAAATGAAGAAGGCCGCCCAGGAGTTAAGGTTTGAGGACGCCGCAAAATACAGGGATGAGATTAAGCGGCTTATGGAAATAAAATGAGGAGATGGTAATTTGCACGACGAAATTGTTATAAAAGGCGCAAGGGTTAACAATTTAAAAAATATAGATTTAACAATCCCACGTAATAAGTTTATAGTGTTTACGGGTTTAAGCGGGTCGGGGAAAACCAGCCTTGCCTTTGACACGATTTATGCCGAGGGGCAAAGGCGGTATGTTGAGTCCTTATCCGCCTACGCCCGCCAGTTTTTAGGGCAGATGGAAAAGCCGGACGTGGACAGCATTGAAGGGCTTTCCCCCGCAATTTCCATTGACCAAAAGACCACCAGCAAAAACCCCCGTTCCACCGTGGGAACGGTTACGGAAATTTACGACTATTTAAGGCTTTTATATGCCCGTATAGGGATTCCCCACTGCCCAAACTGCGGCAAAGAGATAAAAAAGCAGACCTTAGACCAGATTGTGGACCAGGTTATGGCAATTCCAGAGGGCGAGAGGCTTTTGGTTTTAGCCCCCGTTATCCGCGGCAAAAAAGGGGAACACACAAAGGTTTTTGATGAGGCAAGGAGAAGCGGCTATGTCAGGGTGCGGGTTGACGGGAATATTTATGAGCTTTCGGAAGAAATTAACCTTGACAAAAATAAAAAGCACACCATTGAAATTGTGGTGGACAGGCTGATTGTAAAAGAGGGAATGGAAAAGCGCCTTGCGGACTCCATTGAAACCGCCCTTAACCTTGCGGGGGGGATTGTGGTAGTAGTTGTTTTGGACAAGGAGGAAATGCTCTTTAGCCAAAACTATGCCTGCCCCGA
Organism: Clostridiaceae bacterium; assembly: GCA_012521455.1. GTDB lineage: Bacteria > Bacillota > Clostridia > UMGS1883 > JAAYMJ01 > JAAYMJ01. Next base: position 2,781 of record JAAYMJ010000309.1, on the reverse strand, counting down.
CTGCAATATCAGCATTGAGGAGCTAACCCCCCGCAGCTTTTCCTTCAACAGCCCCTACGGCGCCTGCCCTGTTTGCAGCGGTATAGGGGAATTATACAGGGTAGACCCCGATTTGGTTATAAAGCCCGAGCTTACCATACTTGAAGGGGGCTTTTCCGTAAGCGGCTGGAGGGCGCCTGATAAAGAGGACTCCATGGCGAATATGTATTTCAGGGGTCTTGCGAAGCACTACGGCTTCCGCCTTGACGTGCCTGTGAAAAACTTGCCGAAAAATGTAGTGGATATTATTTTATACGGATCAAGGGGGGAACTCATTGAGTTTGAGTATGAAAAAGGGGGAGCCTCCCGCAAATTCAAGCAGGCCTTTGAGGGGATTATAAACAACCTTGAAAGAAGGTACCATGAAACGGACTCGATGTGGGCAAAAATGGACATAGAGCCCCTAATGCAGCTTATCCCATGCCATGCCTGCGGCGGGAAACGGCTTAAAAAGGAAATCTTGGCGGTTAAAATTAACGGCAAAAACATCTATGACATCTGCAGCATGTCCATAAAAAACGCCAAGGAATTTTTGCAGCACTTGGACCTTACTGAAAAGGAAAGGATGATTGCCCACCAGATTTTAAAAGAAATTATAGAAAGGCTTTCCTTCCTTGAAAGCGTGGGCCTTGACTATCTGACCTTAGCAAGGTCAAGCGGGACTTTGTCGGGCGGGGAAGCCCAAAGGATAAGGCTTGCCACCCAAATCGGCTCGGGCCTTGTGGGGGTTTTATATATTTTAGACGAGCCAAGCATAGGCCTTCACCAGCGGGACAACGACAAGCTTATTGCAACACTAAAGCGCCTCCGCGATTTAGGCAATACCTTGATTGTGGTGGAACATGACGAGGAAACCATGTACGCGGCGGATTTCATTGTGGACATCGGCCCCGGCGCGGGCATTCACGGCGGTGAAGTGGTCTATGCCGGGGATATTGAAGGGCTAAAGAATAACCCCAATTCTGAAACGGGGCTTTATTTGTCAGGCAAAAAGAAAGTTGAAGTGCCGAAGGAAAGAAGAAAGCCCCATGGTTTTATCACCGTAAAAGGGGCAAGGGAAAACAACTTAAAAAATATAGATGTGAATATACCATTAGGTGTCTTTACCGCCGTAACCGGGGTTTCAGGCTCGGGGAAATCCTCATTAATTAACGAGATTTTATATAAAAGGCTTGCCCAGGACTTAAACCACGCCAAAACATATCCCGGGCTTCATGACGATATTTTAGGCATGGACAAGCTGGATAAGGTTATAAACATTGACCAATCCCCCATTGGAAGGACCCCAAGGTCAAACCCTGCGACATATACCGGCGTGTTTAACGATATAAGGGAGCTTTTTGCTTCCACCAATGAGGCGAAAATCCGCGGTTATAAGGCGGGCAGGTTCAGCTTTAATGTTAAAGGGGGAAGGTGCGAGGCCTGCCAGGGGGACGGGATACTAAAAATTGAAATGCACTTCTTGGCGGATATCTATGTCCCCTGCGAAGTGTGCAAGGGAAAGCGCTATAACCGCGAGACTTTGGAAGTGAGATACAAAGGCAAAAACATATACGAAGTCTTGGAAATGACCGTTGAAGAGGCTTTGGAGTTTTTTGAAAACATACCAACCATAAAGCGCAAAATCCAAACCCTCTATGACGTGGGCTTGGGATATATAAAACTTGGCCAGCCTTCAACCACCATGAGCGGCGGAGAGGCCCAGAGGGTAAAACTTGCCACGGAATTGTCCAAACGCAGTACAGGAAAGACCATATATATCCTTGATGAGCCCACAACAGGCCTTCACATAGCCGACGTGCATAGGTTAATTGATGTTTTGCAAAGGCTGGTTGACCAAAACAACACGGTCATTGTAATTGAGCACAATCTGGATGTGATAAAATGCGCCGACTACATCATTGACCTAGGCCCTGAAGGGGGCGACAGGGGCGGCGAAATCGTGGCTTACGGGACCCCTGAGGAAGTGGCAAAGGTGCAAGCTTCTTACACAGGGCAGTACCTTAAAAAAGTATTGGGAATTAATTAACATAAATTAGAATGGACATACATATATATTACCTAGAAAAGATTTTGGGAGGTAATATATATGTACGAGGAAAAGAAAAAGAAGGACACTTTTCATAATATAATCATGGAAAACCGCAAAAAGCTTTCAATTTCAGGGGTCAGCGACGTTGAAAGCTTTGATGAGGAAAGCGTTATTTTATATACTGAATACGGGGATTTAACCATAAAAGGCGAGGAATTGCACATAAACAAATTGTCCATTGACACTGGCGAAGTTGTGGTGGAGGGGGAAATCCACTCCCTTTCCTATGATGAACATGAAGGCAAAAGCAAGGGCGCAGGGCTATTTTCAAGAATGTTTAGGTAGTTATGACGGTATCGGTAACGTATCAGGCCTACATATTTTTGATGTCCGCCCTTTGCGGGGGCATTATCGGCATAGTTTTCGACATTTTCCGAGCAGCAAGGAAAATTAAAAAGCCCTCTCAGCTTCGTGTTCACATAGAGGATATTGCCTTTTGGATTATCGCGTTTTTGATTGTGGCAGCTTTTTTGTTTTTTTACGCCAGCGGCGAGGTCAACTTTTTTGAGTTTTTTGGCATTCTCCTTGGCCTGACCATTTACTTTTTGCTCTTTAGCAAATTTGTTATTAAAATGATGATATTTGCTTATGAATTTCTAAAAAAAATGGTTGTTTTTGTCGTAAAAATAGCGCTAATTCCCATAGCGCTT
>JAAYMJ010000308.1 GCA_012521455.1 Clostridiaceae bacterium | reverse complement strand
TGACGGGACAGCCCTTAGGATTTATACCACAACAATACCAACAGAATATAAAATCAGGACCCTTATGCACGACCCGCAATACAGGCTGGCAATAGCTTGGCAAAACGTTGCTTATAACCAGCCGCCTCATCCCGGATTTTATCTAGGCCCGAATTACCCGCTTCCAAAAAAGCGGAATGATATAGATGTTTCAAAAATAAACAAGGGGGGCAAAAAATGAAAAAAGGAAAAAGGTATTTATCTGTTTTTCTTTGTTTATTAATTTTATTCTCATCCGCAGAAATTTTTTCAGATGAAATAACAACGCAGGAACTAATCGACAACCGCCCGCTTATTTACAGGCAGATGGAAGCTTTAGACCGCGGGCTTGTGGCAATAAAAACCGACGAGGGCGTGTTTTTATCCTGGCGCCTTTACGGGAACGAGGACATAAACACCGCGTTTAATTTGTACCGCGACGGGGTTTTAATCACCCAAAAGCCGCTCACGGGCGCCACTAACTACATTGACAAAGACGGGAATGAAAACTCCACATATCAGGTTGCAGGCGTGCTAGATGGTGTTGAGGAAGAAAAAAGCAAAGCCGCAAAAGTGCTTTCAAATAATTACATGTCAATCCCGCTTGATATTCCCCAGGGCGGGAGAACCCCAAGCGGGGAAGAGTACACCTTTACCCCCAACGACTGCAGCGTGGGGGATTTAGACGGCGACGGGACATATGAAATTGTTGTAAAATGGGAACCCACGAACGCAAAAGACAATTCCCAGGGGGGATACACCGGACCCACAATTTTAGACGCATACACATTAGACGGCAAAAAACTCTGGCGCATTGATTTAGGAATTAATATAAGGTCAGGCCCCCACTACACCCAATTCATGGTTTATGACCTAGACGGTGACGGCAAAGCGGAAGTGGCCTGCAAAACCGCCGACGGCACCATTGACGGGAAAGGCAAGGTTATAGGGGACAAGGATAAGGACTACCGCAACAGCGCAGGTTATGTCCTTGACGGCCCTGAGTATCTGACCGTGTTTAGCGGCGAAACAGGGGAAGAAATCTGCACCGTTGACTACTACCCGCCAAGAGGCAATGTAAGGGACTGGGGCGACAACTACGGCAACCGTGTTGACAGGTTTTTGGCTGGTATTGCGTATTTAGACGGCGTAAGGCCATCCCTCATTATGTGTCGGGGCTATTACACAAGAACGGTTATCGTGGCGTATAATTTTGACGGTAAAAACCTTGAACAAGTATGGGTGTTTGACACAAACAATGACGAATACAAAATTTACGCAGGACGGGGCAACCACAATTTAAGCATTGGCGATTATGACTATGACGGATGTGACGAAATAACCTACGGGTCAATAGCCATAGACCATGACGGAAAGCCATTATATAACACAGGATTAGGGCATGGGGACGCCCTTCACGTATCCGATTTTATACCCTCAAGGCCTGGGCTTGAAGTATTTGCGGTCCATGAATCCGACGCAAGCCCATATGGCGCTGAAATGCGCGACGCCCGCACAGGGGAAATCATATTCGGCCGTCATACCGGCGCAGATACAGGAAGAGGCATGGCAGCTGACGTTGACCCAAGATACCCCGGCGCTGAAAGCTGGGCGGCAAAGGGTCTTCCCATGATGAACGCAGAAGGTGAAACCATTGTAGAGCGCCCGGCAATCGCAATGAACTTCGCGGTTTACTGGGACGGGGATTTATTGCGTGAAATGTTAAGCGGCGTTACCATTGAAAAATGGGATTATATAAATAAAAAAAGCACGGCCATGCTTGTGGCAAACGGATGTGAGGCAAATAACGGCTCAAAATCCACCCCGTGCTTGTCCGCCGACATTTTAGGCGACTGGCGCGAAGAAGTGATTTTCAGGACAAAAGACAACAGCCAGCTTAGGATTTATATTTCAACCTATCCGACTGATTATAAAATCTACACCCTGATGCACGACCCCATGTACAGGTTAAGCATTGTATGGCAAAATGTTGCCTACAACCAGCCGCCCCATACAGGGTTTTACTTGGGCTATTCCATGAAAAGCCTTCCCGCGCCATTGATTTATACGGTAAAAAACGGCGAAAAAGTACAGCTTGACCTAACCAGGGAAGACGCAAACTTCGGCTACCCCATTGAAAGGATAAAAAACCCTGTTAAAATCACAATCCAAATAGACAGCTACAACGCAAAAATCAACGACAGCGAAGTAAAGCTTGACTCAATTGCCTACATTGACCACAACTCAAACCGCACAATGCTTCCTGTAAGATTTGTTTCAGAAGGTTTCGGGTGCCTGGTATTCTGGGACGAAGCCTCAAAAAGCGTCACAATCTTAGACGGCTATAAAAACATAAACATTGCGGTTGGGGAAAACTATATGAGCGTAAATAACAAAATAACCTCCATTGACCAGCCTGCGGTAATTGTAAACGGAAGGACATACCTGCCGCTTAGGGCGCTTGCGGAAGCTTTGGGGAAAAATATCACCTACGATGAAAGAGGCTTTGTTGAAATTTTTGACCAACACTATAACTAATACCACATTTTCCAAAAAACTAATTTAACTGCCTGTCATTATTTTACTGTTTAGGATGCAATTTTCAAATTTTATTTGAGATGCGCATCCTATTTTTTTGCTTGGCATAAACCTTACCAAACCTTAAATCTTTTTTAAAAAGCGAAATATTTACGATTTTTTATCTAAAAAATAAAGTTTACGAAAAATTTTCTTGTATAGTTTTTTTGTTGCATTTTATTTAAGAATATAATATACTATTTTAAGTTAAAAAACTTTTCTAATAATTTACTCTATTTTTATCATGGAGGATTGCCAATGGAATACGGAAAAAAGTTTTCATCCATCAGCCCGTCACCGACATTATCAATTGACGCAAAGTTTAAAAAGATGAAACAGGATGGAATAGATGTTGTGGGGTTTGGCGCAGGGGAACCCGACTTTGACACGCCACAACATATTAAACAGGCTGCGATTGACGCAATAAATAGAGGATTTACAAAATATACGCCC
>JAAYMJ010000307.1 GCA_012521455.1 Clostridiaceae bacterium | reverse complement strand
TTGTTCATTGAGCCCGACGAAGGCTTTTTAGCCTGCAACACCGTCGGGAAAGGAAGGCTTAAAGAGCCTGCCGAAATTGTGGAGTACATGGTGGACTTGCTTTCATATCAAAAAGATTTGGAAGGCATAAATGTATTAGTCACCGCGGGCCCCACCATTGAGCCCATTGACCCTGTTAGGTATATCACAAACCACTCCAGCGGGAAAATGGGATACGAAATCGCAAGGGCGGCAAAAAAGAGGGGCGCAAAAGTAACCTTGGTTTCAGGGCAGACCAGTTTGACAAAAATTACCGGAATAGATACCGTATATGTTAAAACCGCGCAGGATATGTATAATGCGGTTATGGAAAATTATAAAACAAGCGATATTATCGTAAAATCCGCGGCGGTTGCGGATTTTACCCCTGAAAATGTAAGTGTTAATAAAATCAAAAAAGAAAATGATGAATTGGTTATAAAACTTAAAAAAACAAAGGACATTTTATCCGAACTTGGCAAGCTCAAAGGGGAAAAGCAGGTTTTAGTGGGCTTTGCCATGGAAACGGAAAATTTGGTGGAAAACGCGAAGGCAAAGCTTTATGGGAAAAACCTTGACATGATTGTGGCAAATAATTTAAATGACGAAGGGGCAGGGTTTAGGGTTGACACCAATAAAGTTGTGATTTTGACAAAGGATGAGGAACTTGACCTGCCGCTTATGGAAAAAGAAAGACTGGCCCACATAATTTTGGATAATGCAAAAAAAATTTTAAATAGCAAAAAGGGGTAAAGTAAGTGAAGGTAGCTAGCGTTATATTAAATACAAGGACAAAAGCGCTGGATAAGGAATTTCATTACATTATCCCGAAATCTTTGGAGGATAAGTGCACCGTTGGCGTCAGAGTCATGGTGCCTTTTGGTGTTAGGGAGAAAATTGTTGAGGCAATTGTGGTAAAGATTTTGGGTGGAAGTGAATATGATACACTAAAAGAAGTAATTGAGGTTGTTGACCCCGAACCCCTTTTTGGCGAATATGAAGCCCAATTGGCTAAAAAAATCAGCCACCGCTTTGTTTCTACCTATCTTGAAGCCCTAAAGCTTTTTATCCCCGCGGGCATTTTTTATAAGTTTGAGGAAGAAGTAATACTAAATGAAAACTTGACACAAGATGAAATAAGAAAACTTGTGAAAAACTCAAAAAAGCAGGAAGAAATAGTTGAAATACTCCTAAGGGAAGACGGAAAGGTAAACATTAACGCGCTAAAAGATGAAGTGGGGAATGTGAGAAGCTCATTAAACGCCCTCGCAAAAAAGGGCGTTATTTCAATAAGGCAGGAACAAACCCAAGGGGTCAGGCCGAAAATCGTAAGATATTACTATTTAGCGGCCGATGAGGACGTGTCGGACTTATTTGATTTATACAAGGACCGCAGGCCCGCTCAAGCCAGGATTATTGACGTGTTAAGCCAGTACGATTACTTGAGCGCGCCCGACATTTTGAGTTATGCAAACTGCAGCCGCGGCGCTTTGGACTCCCTTTGCGCGGCGGGGGTTGTGGCCTTTTTTGACAAGGAAGTGTCCAGAACGTCCATTGAAGTGGAAAAACTGGAAGAGGAAAAAGAGCCGACGGATGAACAAAGGGCGGCGATTTTGAATATATCAAAATCCCTTGAACGCCGCAAAAACGACAAATTCCTAATCCATGGGGTCACGGGAAGCGGAAAAACCGAAGTTTTTTTGCAGGTTGTGAAAAAAGCGCTGGATATGGGCTTGCAATCAATAGTTTTAGTGCCTGAAATATCCCTCACCCCGCAGATGACTAAGCGCTTTATGTCCCGTTTTGGGAACGACCTTGCCATACTTCACAGCGCCTTATCCCCCGGGGAACGCTTGGATGAATGGAACAGGATTAGGCGGGGGGAGGCAAAAGTTGTGGTGGGGGCAAGAAGCGCAATCTTTGCCCCGTGCAAAAATTTGGGATTAATTATTATAGATGAGGAACATGAGCTTACATATAAATCGGAACTGTCCCCGAGGTATTCGGCTGTTGAAGTCGCCAAAATGCGAAGCGACGGGGAAGGGGCGGTTTTGGTATTGGCTTCGGCAACCCCTTCAATTGAAAGGTATTATGAGGCAAAAGAGGGAAAATACAGGCTAATCACCATGACAAAGCGCTATAACAACGCCCCGCTTCCTCAAGTGTCCATTGTGGATATGCGAAAAGAGCTTGAGGAAGGAAACAAAAGCGTTTTTTCAAGGGCGCTTAAGGAAGAAATTGAAAAACGAATAAATCTGGGGGAACAAACGGTTATATTTTTAAACAAACGGGGCCATTCCTCCTTTGTGTCCTGCCGCTCATGCGGCTTTGTTTACTACTGCAAAAACTGTAATATTTCGCTAAACTATCACAGCACCACCCATGAGCTGGTGTGCCATTTTTGCGGGTACAAGGAAGGCATGAAACAAATATGCCCCAAATGCCAAAGCACCAAAATCCGCACTTTTGGCAGCGGCACCCAAAAGGTGGAGGAGGAAATAAAAAAACTTTTCCCCAATGCCAGCTGTATCAGGATGGATATGGACACCACCAGCACAAGGCATTCCCATGAGCGGATATTAAACCGCTTTGAAAAAGAAAAAATCGATATCCTCCTTGGGACCCAAATGGTGACAAAGGGGCTGGATTTTGAAAACATTACATTGGTGGGGGTGCTTGCGGCGGATTTGCTTTTGAATATCGACGATTTCAGAAGCAATGAGCGGACCTTTAACTTAATTACCCAAGTCTGTGGAAGGGCGGGCAGGGGGGAAAAGCCGGGCGAGGCAATAATCCAAACCTATACCCCTGAGCATGAGGTTTTGGAATTTGCGAAAAATCAGGATTATGCAGGATTTTACAATTATGAAATCAATTTCAGAAAAATGTTTCTTTATCCACCATTTAGTGATATAATAAATGTGGTGATATCGGGCGTTGACAAAATGGCGGTGAGTGAGGCGTCCTTTGGCGCGTACAAATTTTTTGTTGAGAGGACAAAGGGAATGGATTATGAAATATACAAGCTCACCGACGCGCCTGTGTCAAGAATTAAGGGGAGATACCGAAGACGCTTTTGGATAAAAACCAAAGACATAAACCCGCTTTTGGAACCTTTAAAAGAGCTTTCCAATTACGGTTTAAAGTATAAAAAAAGCAAAGTCAGTATCAGCATTGATATAAACCCCGTTAGCATGATATAAGAAAGGAAAGGGAATAATGGCAATTAGACAAATCCGCAAAATCGGAGATGAAGTTTTAACAAAAAGAGCTAGGGAAGTTGATAAGTTTGATGATAGACTTGCGACTCTTCTTGACGATATGGTAGAAACCATGAGGCACGCCGACGGGATTGGCCTTGCGGCCCCGCAGGTGGGCATATTAAAAAGGGCCGTGGTAATAGATGTGGGTGACGGGGTGATTGAGCTTGTAAACCCCGAGCTTGTCGCCGCGAAAGGGGAGCAGGTTGATATTGAAGGCTGCTTAAGCGTCCCCGGAAAATACGGCGAAGTAAAGCGGCCACAAATAGTGATAGTAAGAGCCCAAGACCGCCACGGGAAAACCTTTGAAGTTACGGGGGAAGGGCTTTTGGCAAGAGCCCTCTGCCATGAAATTGACCACTTGGACGGCAAACTTTTTGTGGATAAGGTAATCAGGTTTGTTGACCCTGAAGAAAGGGAAAATGACTAAAAAGAAAAGACTTAAAAAGGTGGAGTTTTATGAAAATCCTTTTTATGGGCACTCCAGAGTTTGCGCAAAAATCATTGGAAGCGTTAATTGAAAACAACTATAACATTGTGGGGGTTTTTACCCAGCCCGACAAGCCAAAGGGCAGGGGAATGAAACTTGCGCCCCCTCCCGTTAAGGAGATTGCCCTAAAACATAATATACCGGTTTTTCAGCCAAAATCGCTAAAAGACCAAGAAACCTTTGAAATCATAAAAAATCTTGACCCCGATGTAATTGCCGTTGCGGCCTATGGCAAGATTTTGCCTAAAAATATTTTGGACTACCCCAAATACGGCTGCATAAATGTCCACGCGTCGCTGCTTCCAAAATACAGGGGCGCGTCCCCCATTCAGTGGTGCATAATACGCGGGGAAGAAAAAAGCGGCGTGACGATTATGTATATGAATGAAGGCTTGGACACCGGGGATATGATTTTAAAAGAGGAAGTCCCAATCCCTGAGGATATGACCGCGGGGGAACTTCATGATATATTGGCAGAACTTGGGGCAAAGTTATTGGTTAAAACCTTAAAAGATATTAAAGGCGGGAAAATCACCCGCACCCCGCAGGATGATAGCAAGGCAAGCTACGCCCCGATGCTTACTAAGGAAACCGGGGAAATAAACTGGCAAAAAAGCGCCCGCGAGATTAAAAATCTGGTCCGGGGCCTTTGCCCGTGGCCCGTTGCTTACACAAAGCATGAGGGCAGGGTTATAAAGGTTTATTCCGTAAAAATTGTGGATATGAAGGGAAAACCCGGGGAAGTTCTTGTTTCAAACGACCGTGACGGCTTGATTGTGGCTTGTTCCGACGGGGCGCTTTTGCTTGACGAAATACAGATTGAAGGCAAAAGAAGGATGAAATCCACGGAATTTTTGCGGGGACACAGAATTGATGAAGGGATAACCTTAGGATAAAGGAGGTATTTTTATGTATGATTACTATTACCTTGTGCTAGTGCTTCCTGCGTTTATCTTATCCTTGATTGCGCAGGCTATGGTGCAGGGGGCTTTTAATAAATACCAGCAGGTGAGGAACCACCGTGGCATGACAGGCGCTGAAGCGGCAAGGAAGGTTTTGGATGCCCACGGGCTTTATGATGTTTCCGTTGAGCATATACCCGGTCATTTAAACGACCACTACGACCCACGGGCAAAGGTTATAAGGCTTAGTGATGCCACATACAATTCCGATTCCGTTGCGGCGGTGGGCGTTGCCTGCCACGAGGCGGGGCACGCGGTGCAGCATGCCCAAAACTATGCCCCGATACAGTTTAGAAACGCCCTGGTTCCGGTTGCGAATTTAGGCTCCCAGCTCGCGGTGCCGTTGATTATCATAGGGTTTTTGTTTGATATGTTCTCCCTTGTGAGATTTGCGATAGTTTTCTTTTCCCTTGCAGTGCTATTTCAAATTGTGACACTGCCCGTTGAGTTTAACGCGTCAAGAAGGGCAATTAAAATCCTTCAGGACGGGTATTTTTACGAAGATGAAGTAAACGGCGTAAAGAAAGTGTTATCCGCGGCGGCCCTAACCTATGTGGCAGCGGCGGCGGTAAGCATAGCACAGCTTTTGAGGCTGATCTTTCTTTCCCGCGGCAGGAGGAGAAATTAATGCCAAAATCCGCCCGGGAAGGCGCCCTGCTTACCCTGAATGATATTGAAAAAAACAAGGCCTATTCAAATTTGGCGGGCCAAAGTTATTATAAAGAATTAAGCAAACAGGACAAGGCCTTAATGACGGAGCTAGTCATGGGCGTTGTCAGGCACAAGCTGTATTTGGACTACTGCATAAAAAAACTTTCCAGCATAAAAATTAATAAAATTTCACAAAGCGTTATAAACATTTTAAGACTGGGGATTTACCAGATTGAATTTTTGGACAAAATCCCCCCAAGCGCCGCTGTAAATGAATGCGTAAAACTTGCAAAAAAATATGAATACGAGGCAAGCGGCTTCGTAAACGCTGTTTTGAGGAATTACTTGAGGAAAAGGGATGGGATTTTAGATAAAAACTTGCCCTTTGAGGAGTTTTTGTCCATAAAATACTCATACCCTTTGTGGATGGTAAAAAGGTTTGTAAAAATATTCGGGGAAGGAGCGCGGGAGTTTCTCTCGGCGTCAAATCAGGTTGCCCCCATTTTTGTTAGGAAAAACACATTAGTTTGTGATGATTTGCCGCAGGATAAGTTTTCAAAGACAGACCTTTTGCCTGAAACCTATGTGCTGAATAAAGGGATTTCAGTCCATGAAGATGAGGATTTCGCAGAAGGCAAATACATTGTGCAGGACGCTGCCTCACAAATGGTGGCGGCAGCCCTTTGCCCAAAAAAAGGGCAAAGAGTGCTCGATATGTGCGCCGCCCCCGGAGGGAAAACCACCCACATTGCCGCGTTAATGGAAAATGCGGGGGAGGTTATCGCGTGGGATATTCACCAATCCCGCATAAAGCTAATCGGGGACAACGCCAAGCGGCTTAAGATTGATATAATAAAGACGTATGAAAAAGACGCAAGCGTATATGACGAAAACTTAAAGGACTCCTTTGACGAGGTTCTGGTCGACGCGCCCTGTTCGGGGCTTGGGATTATCCGCAGAAAGCCCGATATCAAGTGGAACAGGAAAGAGGAGGACATTTCGGGGCTTGTGTCCTTGCAAAAAAGCCTGCTTGATAACGCCGCAAAATATGTAAAGCCTGGCGGGGTTTTGGTATATTCAACCTGCACCTTGTTAGAAGAAGAAAATTTGGGGCAGGTGGAAGACTTTTTAAAAGGACATCCTGATTTTTACCTTTGTGAAATAAATTTGCCAATTGAAAAACCCACATTAAAAGAAGGTTATGTAAATTTATACCCCCATATTGATAACACCGACGGGTTTTTCATATGCAAAATGATAAAAAGATGTTAGATGATGGTAATAATATGGATAAACTAGTAAATTTAGGCGATTTGACAAAACAAGAGCTTGAGGAATTTGTAGAAAATTTAGGCCAGCCAAAATACCGTGGCAGGCAAATTTTTAAATGGGTGCAAAAAGGCGCCGAAAGTTTTGACGGGATGACCGACCAAAACAAGGCGCTGCGCAGCCTCCTAAAGGACAGGGCAAAGATTTATTTGCCTGAAATTGCCGAAAAATTTGTGTCCAAAATTGACGGCACCATAAAGTATTTATTAAAGCTTGAAGATGGGAACTACATTGAAAGCGTGGTTATGAGATATAAACACGGCAACACCATTTGCATCTCATCCCAGGTAGGCTGCCGCATGGGCTGCAAATTTTGCGCATCTACCATTGGTGGCCTTGTCAGGAATTTATCCTGCCACGAGATGGCAGGACAAATCATCAGGGCCTCAAAGGATATGGGTGAAAGGATTAGCAACATTGTAATAATGGGGATAGGGGAACCCTTGGACAATTACGAAAACATCTTGAATTTTTTTAAAATCGTAAACGACCCCGATGGTTTAAATATTGGGCTTAGGCATATCACCCTTTCAACCTGCGGCCTGGTGGACAGGATTTATCGGTTGGCAGATGAAAAATTGCCCATTACGCTGGCAATATCCCTGCACGCCGCAAATGACGGATTGAGAAAAACCATCATGCCAATAGCAAACAAATACAGCATTGACGAATTAATAAAGGCCTGCTTTTATTACGTTAAAGCCACAAACCGCAGAATTACCTTTGAATATGCCTTAATTTCAGGGGTAAACGATGATATAAAGGACGCAATAGAGCTTTCAAATTTATTAGACGGCCTTTTGTGCCATGTAAATTTAATCCCTGTAAACCCCATAAATGAGGCCGATTTCAAAGCAAGCAGCAAAGAAAGGATTGAAAAATTCGTAAAATATTTGGAAAGTAATAACATACCCGTGACAGTTAGGCGTAAACTTGGTTCTGACATTGATGCATCCTGCGGACAGCTCCGAAAGAGAAGGGAAGAGGTGAATTCATGAAGTACGCAAGTAAAAGTGATGTGGGCAAAAGGCGGTCTATCAACGAGGATTATATTGCAGTAAGCGACAGTATAAATTTATATATAATCGCCGACGGGATGGGCGGCCACAATGCCGGGGAAGTCGCCAGCAAGATGGCGGCGGAAGGAATAAAGCGGCGGATAGAAGAAGGATTTAACCAAAAATCCGGGACAGATGAAATCTTTTCCTTGTTTGATGAAGCCATCAAAAGCACCAATTACGATATTTATTCTAAAGCCAGCGAAAATGACGACTGTTTCGGTATGGGCACAACGATTGACGTGTGTTTGGTTGTGGGTAATGATGTATATATTGCCCATATCGGCGACAGCAGGATATATAAAATCTCAAAAGAAGAATGCAGGCTTGTTACAAAGGACCACTCCGTTGTTTGGGATTTGCTGACAAGCGGCAAAATCACGGAAGTTGAAGCAAAAAACCATCCTGACAGAAACAAAATCACAAGGGCGCTGGGTACTGAAGAAGATGTAAAAATTGACTTTATTAAAGAAACTTTGGACGATTGTATCTATTTAATGTGCACCGACGGCCTTTCAAATTTAATCAGCGATGAGGAAATTTTTAAAATCGTCACAGGAAACGACATAGAAAACGCGGCGGAAATTTTGGTAGAAAGGGCAAATGAAAAAGGCGGGCATGACAATATCACAGCTTTATTATTCACAAAAAGTTAAAAACAGTGCCTTTCGCACGGAAGGGATGATAAAATAGATGATTGGTACAATACTAGGTGGCAGGTATGAAATTTTAGAAAAGATAGGCATGGGCGGGATGGCAATAGTATATAAAGCCCGATGCCGCCTGCTAAACAGATATGTTGCGGTAAAAGTGTTAAGAAGTGAATACAAGGAAGACCAGGAATTTATCAGAAGGTTTAATATAGAGTCCCAAGCTGCGGCAAGTTTGTCCCACCAAAATATAGTGTCAATTTATGACGTGGGACAGCAAGGGGACATTCACTATATAGTAATGGAACTGGTGGAAGGGCAGACGCTTAAGGAATACATAGCGCAAAAAGGTGCGCTTTACTGGAAGGAAGCCCTGTCCATTTCCATGCAGATTTGTTCCGCCCTTCAGCATGCCCATTCAAAACACATAATTCACCGGGACATTAAGCCGCAAAATATAATCATTACAAAAGACCATATTATCAAAGTGATGGATTTTGGAATTGCCAGGGCAATAAACAGTTCCACCACCACCTTTACCACTGCGGCAATGGGTTCGGCCCACTATATTTCACCTGAACAGGCCCGCGGGGGTTATACCGACCAAAGGTCGGACATATACTCATTAGGCGTTGTTATGTATGAAATGTTTACAGGCGTTCTTCCCTTTGACGGGGATTCCCCGATTGCTGTGGCAATGCAGCATTTGGAGAAAAAGCCTGTGGCGCCCACATTAATCAATAAGGATATCCCTAAATCCGTTGAAAAAATTATAATGAAAGCCATGAGCAAGGAGCAGCGCTTGCGCTATGAAAGCGCCGAGCAAATGCTTGCGGACATAAAAAAGGTGTATGTGGACCCTGAAAGCGAAATCAAGGTTGAGGATGCCGACGCTTTTACCACAAGAAAAATTGACGTGGAAGAAATAAAAAACAGGGAAATTGAAAAGCCCGAGGTTATGGAAAACAGAAAGACCATTAAAAAGAAAAACCCCGACACCACAGCAAGGGTTTTAGCCGTGATTTTGTCATTGGTTATCGTTGTGATTTTGGGGATTTTCTTCGCAAATTCCTTAACTAAAGGCGGCCAGACCGTTGAAACGCCTAAAATTTTAAACATGACGGTGGAAGAAGCGGAAGAAGAACTAAAAGACAGCCAGTTTAGCATATTGATAACCCAGGAAATCAATGACGACACAGTTCCAAAGGGAAGGATAATTTCCCAAAGCCCAAAGCCCGGGGAAAAGGTTAAAACCCCAAAGGAAATTGAAGTAGTGGTAAGCCTTGGGGAAAAAGTGTTTGAAGTTGCTGACTACACGGGAAAAGACTACCGTGAAGTTGTGTATGACGTGGAAAACAGCGACCTTTCGATAAATTGTGAGGTAATCGAGGAAGAAAGTGAAACAATCCCCTCAGGAATTGTAATCAGGCAGTTCCCGCAAGAAGGGGCAACCCTCAAAAAGGGCGGCAAAGTAATACTTTATGTAAGCAAAGGCAAGGATGAAGAGCCTGTTTTAGTGCCATATTTAATTGGAATGACTTTGGACAAAGCAAAAGAAGAACTAGAAAAATTCTCCCTGGTATTAGGGCAAACATCGTATCAGGAAAGCGACAAGCCCAAAAACACGGTTATCAGCCAAAGCCACAGCCCCAATGAAAGCGTGGAACCAAGAACCGTAATTGATTTGGTGTTAAGCGACGGAAAACAGCAGACGGAACCCGTTAACACCCCGACGCCCACACCCGGGGCTACAAAGCAGTACACATTGGATATCCTCCTTCCACGGGACAGGGAAAAGGTGGCGTTAAAAGTTACCGATGAAGAAGGGGAAATCCTCTATGAAAAAACCCACAACACTTCTGAAGGAACCGTGAGCCTCAAAATCAGGGGTTCAGGAAACAAAAAAGTGAGGATTTATTTTGATAACACTTTGGTTGATACCAAGGAAATCAAATTTTAATCGGGGGGTTATATGACGAAGGACAGCGGAGTTATTGTCAAAGGAATAGGCGGGTTTTACTATGTTAAAACCCAAAACGCGGTAATTGAATGCAGGGCTAAAGGCATATTTAGAAAAAATGAAATCACCCCCATGGTGGGGGACAGGGTTTTTGTAAACTTAAATTCTGACGGCACAGGCGTGGTGGCAGAAATACTGCCCCGCAAAAATTCATTAGTCCGGCCCGCAGTTTCCAACATCGACCAGCTTATAATTGTGGCGAGCGTGGTTGCGCCTGAGCCTGATTTGGCGCTGATTGACAAATTGTCGGTTATCGCAAAATATAAAGATATAGACTGCGCTTTAGTTATAAATAAAATTGATTTGGATAGTAATGAAGCCGATAAATTGGAAGGCATTTATAAGGGGATTTTCCCCGTAATTAAAGTAAGCGCGAAAGATAAAATAAACTTAGACCAGTTTAAAAAACTTTTGGATGGGAAAATTTCAACCTTGGCGGGGCTTTCGGGCGCAGGGAAGTCAAGCTTATTAAACGCGGTTTTTGGGGTTGAAATCCAAAAGACCGGGGAAGTGAGCAAAAAAATTGACAGGGGGCGGCATACCACCCGCCATGTTGAGCTTATACCCTTGGACGATAATACCTTCATGCTGGACACCCCGGGGTTTTCATCCTTGGACGTTTTAGATGTACCCTACAACGAAGTTTCAAAGTGCTTTGTTGAGTTTTCAAAGTATGAGGATTTGTGTTTCTTCAGGGGCTGTTCCCACACAAAGGAGCCAAAATGCGCGGTAAAACAGGCGCTGGAAGAAGGAAAAATCCAAAAATCCAGATACGATAACTA
Organism: Clostridiaceae bacterium; assembly: GCA_012521455.1. Classification (GTDB taxonomy): domain Bacteria; phylum Bacillota; class Clostridia; order UMGS1883; family JAAYMJ01; genus JAAYMJ01. The sequence goes on along the minus strand of JAAYMJ010000307.1, from coordinate 7,666 downwards.
TGTTGAAATATATGAAAAAGCAAAAGAAATAAAAGAATGGGAAAAGTAAGGGATGATAGAATGATTAAAATTTCCCCCTCAATACTGGCTGCTGACTTTAGAAAACTAGGCCAGCAGGTGGAAATGGTAGAACTGGCCGGGGCGGATATGCTCCATATAGATGTAATGGACGGGCATTTTGTGCCGAATATTACAATGGGGCCTGGGATTATTGAAAGCTTAAGGCCTTATTCCAATCTGCCCTTTGACGTGCATTTAATGGTGCAAGAGCCAGACAGGTTTGTAAAACCCTTTGTAAAAGCAGGGGCGGATATATTGACAGTTCATGTTGAGGCAAGCTGCCATATACACAGGACCATTTCCATAATTAAAGAATTCGGGATAAAGGCGGGAGTTGCATTAAATCCCGCGACAAGTGAGGATAGTTTAAAATACATACTTGACGATATTGACATGATTTTAGTCATGAGCGTAAACCCCGGGTTTGGCGGGCAAAAATTTATCCCCAAAACCTTGGAAAAACTAAGGCGCGTAAAAGAAATGGTGGGAGACAGGCCCATTGACATTGAGGTTGACGGAGGGATAAATTTGCACAATATCTATGACATCACAAAGGCGGGCGCAAATGTGATTGTGGCAGGCGTTGCGATTTTCCACGCAAATGACGTGCCTGATATGATAAAAAGCTTTAGGGAAAGTGCGGCCTTATGAAGCGGGCAGTTGTAATTTCGGCAGGAAGTATCAAGGATTACTCCTTTTACAAGGATAAAATCCGTGATGACGACTTCATAATCTGCGCCGACGGGGGATTGACGCACGCTAAAAATTTGAATTTAACCCCAAACTTAATCGTTGGGGATTTTGACTCCTTTTTGGGGGAAATCCCTAAAAATGTTGAAGTAATAAAGCTTGACTACGAAAAGGACTTTACCGACACCAATATTGCGGTGGATGAGGCCTTAAAAAGGGGATTTTTAAATATTTTGCTAATCGGCGCGGCAGGTACACGCCTTGACCACACCCTGGCAAATATTGAACTCCTAAAGCGGATTTGCGATTATGGGGGGCATGGCGAGATATTATGCGAAAAAAACCAGATTTTAATTTGCAAAGACCAGCTAAAAATCTACGGCAAGGGGGACACCGTATCCCTTTTGCCCATGACTGATGAAGTTTATGGCGTCACCCTTTGGGGCTTTAAATACCCGCTTTGTGATTATACCATGAAAAAAGGTACCCCCATCGGGGTGAGCAACGTGCTTTTGGAAGATGAGGGAGTCATAAAAATAAAAGCGGGACTTCTTTTAGTGATAAAATCAAAGGACTAAATCCGCATATGCGGATTTTTTATTTGCAAAAAATTTATGCAAAATTAAAAAACCCACTCAAACCAACCCCCAAAGCGGGTTTTTTTAACCATCGTTCAACCCCATGCTTTTCATTAAAACGCGCAAAAACGGTTTTAGGGGGGGTTTACCTTAAAATTTATTTTCTTTGTTACAAAGGGTTTGGCACAGCCAGACTCTTTTTTTATGTTTCTTTTATTTTTGTAACAAATAAAAGCCAAAATGAATACTATATAACACAAGGAGGCGAGCTTTGTGTTTTACGCGAGACGAAAGGCAATAGGGGTGATTGTTCTGTCATTTACGCTGGGGGCGTTTTTGGCGTTTTTTCTTCCCATATCCGTGCTTGCATTTATCGAAGGGGTGCTTTTAATAATACTTAGCTGGTGCTACTTTTGCGGATAATGCATTTACATATAAAATCTATTGAAACGGAGGTTATAGGATGAAGATAGTGGTTATAAAAATGCCAAAATTTTTGCGCGGGATTTTAAAAGCAATTTTTGGTATGAACAAATGATTGTACATATTAAAAAAACTCATTAAAAAAGGAAACAGGCCCCGCCTGTTTCCTTTTTGCGTTTATTTTTTCAAGTTAAACACAAAGGGCGCATGTTTTGGGGCAATGCTTGTAAGGCCGTCCCAAATAAATACCTTAATGGTTTCCAAATCATCGGCAAAACTTTCAATATAAACCTTGTTTTCTACATTTGCTTTTATGTCTAAATCCACTATTTTAATATTTACTAATTTATTTCCCTTGTAGCCTGCAACAATCACTTTGCACATTCCAAGGTCGCGTTCTGCGGTAAAGTTCAAGAATTTGTCAGTCTCAATTTTACTAAACTGTGAAAAAATGTTCAAATCACTGTTTATTTCAATTTCCCTTTCAGCGTTTGTATCGCCATCCCAACAAGCACTAAATTCATAACCTTCTTCCGCTTGAGCAATAATTCTTACGGTGGTACCTTCATAAACCTGAATACCGTCAACTAAAGGGTCAAGGTCTTGGACGTAAACGGAAACTGTCCCGCCTTCACTTTGCTCAATTTTTATTGTGTAAACAGGGATTGCGGCAAAGGTTGCTGAAATTGTGATATCGCCAGTTACAAGAATTTCACGCTCTGTTTGAGTATCGCCGTCCCACCAAGCGGCAAAGTTATAACCTGTTTCAACTTCAGCTTTAATTGTAACTTTTGTGCCGTGGTAAACCTGAATTCCATCAAGGTTGCTGTCCAAATCTTCAGCCTCAACAAAAACCGTTCCGCCTGTGTTTTGTGAAACTGTAATTGTGTAGGTATTCTTGCTAAATACCGCTGAAACATTTATGTCTTTATCCACGGTAATTTCTCTTTCAATAGCCGTTGCGTTATCCCACCAAGATGAGAAGGTGTAACCTTTCTGCGCTTGAGCTTTTATCTTAACCTTTGTGCCTTCATAAACTTGAATACCATCAAGTGCGCTGTCCAAATCTTCAGCCTCAGCAAAAACAGCCCCGCCTTCGGTTTGTGTAACTGTTATGGTATAAACGGGGATTGCGGTAAAGCTTGCGGAAAGAGTAATAGCACCATTTACAGTAAATGCTCTTTCGGTTTCGGTATTTCCATCCCACAAAGCGGAGAAGTAGTAGCCATTGTCAGGGATAGCTTTAACAGTAACCATTGTACCATAGTAAACTTGAATTCCATCACGACTGCCATCCAAATCCTGCGCTTCAACTGTGATTGTACCGCCCACAGGTTCTAATATTGTAATGGTGCGTATAATTCTTATAAATTCCGCGGATATATTTAGGTTGCCTAAAACCACAATTTCCCGTTCAATTGTAGTATCTTGGTCCCACCACATGGCAAATTCGTACCCTTCTTTAGGTTGGGCCCAGATTTTTATCTTTGTGCCGTCCAAAACCTGAATGCCGGGCATAACGGGGTCAATATCCCCGGCGTTAGTGTAAATTGTGCCAAAATCATTTTGTGAAATTTCCACGGTAAAGATTTCTATTCCTTCAATTACCACGTCCTTTTTAGGCATGGTAAATGAACGGTTTACAATTTCCACATCAGTGGATGTATAAACAAATCCCTCTTCCAAGGTAAAGGTGCTTCCCACAGAAACATAATTTTCAAATGTCTGGTCTTTAAATTTTATTGTAACCTTCCTAACGGCAGGATCCGTGTCTTTCGCAAGTACGGGACAGTTTTCGCCCTGTGCGAAAATATCCGAAAATTCCCCAGTCGGTGTAAATGTTTCACCGTCATAAACCTGATTTAACTTGTAAACCAATTTGCCATTTGTTAAATCCAAAGTCTTAAATTCCCCGCAGTCTGAAAGCTGTCCGTCACCTTCATAAATTGGGGAAATATCGGAATTTTTGTCCCCTTCTTTTACAAAGCCTGATGACACAACTTTTCCGTTTGCAATACTAGCTACAAGAGCGCCAACTTTACCGTCCTGTACATTTAAAAATTCCCCGCCGAAGTGGGAGTTTATTATTGTTCCGCCGTCTAATTGTGCCACAAGCCCGCCTGCATAAGATTCAATATCCAATGTAATAGTTCCGCCGGCGAAGCAATTTTTAATGGTGTCATTTTGCGAAATTACAACTAATCCAGCGGCATAACCTTTTTTAAATAAAGGCACTTTATTTCTACACGTTAAATTACCATAGTACAGGCAGTTTTCGATTATAGTGCCCTCACTTAATCTGACAATTCCTCCCGCATTTAAAGCTTCAATATCACACAACACTTCAGAATTTAAAATTTTAGCATTATATGCATATCCCGCAATTCCCCCTACGTAATAATCGGGCGCGTTGATTTTTCCCAAAACTTTTGCGTTTTTGATTTCTGAGTCAGAAACATTTGCTAACATACCGCTTATTCCACTAAACTCAATAACGGTGTCAGCTTTTATATCCACATCAGCCAAAACATTTTCAATTGTCCCGTTTGTAAAGTTATAAGCAATTCCCGTAATAAAACTGCTTACATTTGAATCTGCAAAAAGTTTTGTCTGACAGTTTGAAATTAAAGTATTATTAGCCATGTAAGTTATACCGCTCACATTTACATTATCGCCTTGTGTGTAAATTTCAGTGTAGCAATTTATAATTTTAGAATTCTGTGTAAACCTGGAAATTCCAACGCAAAAGTATGACGTTTCAATATTTGTATCAGCGGCAAATACTGTGCAGTTTATTATTTCACTGCTGGTTATTTCATGGGCTATACCGCCAAAACCTAAAATATTGCCGGTGATATTCAAAATAACATTGCAGTCTGTAATCTTGCTGTTATTAACAGTATCCGCTACGCCATAAGCATAATTGCCAGAGTAGTCAGTGCCATATGTTGTTTCAAAACCGCAATTTACAATTTCACTGCCATAAACTTCATCAATAAAACAACCTGCCACACTGACATCTGTTTTAAAATTCAAATTCTTGATTTTTCCGCCCTCAATACGGCTAAACAACCCGTTGGAGGCGCCTTCTTTTATGGTAATTGTATGGGTATCCCCGTCAAATGTGCCTTTGAAAGCGTTTCCTATGCTTGAGAATAATTCGTCAATATAAATATCTAAATCATTGGAAAGCCTTATAAATTCATCCTCAAAGGAAACATAGCCGTTTACTTTTTCATCATATACATCCCCGTTTACAAGGGCAATAAAGCCTAAAAAGCCGGCATAGCTGTCAATTATATAGGGTTTTTCCTCACTCTTGCCAGTATCTGTGTCTTTAAAATCCTCATACCAAGATACGTCAATGCGGGGGTCTAACTCAAATACCGCTAAAATATCTACATCATCTTCAACAACAAATTCATATTCTTTGTCATAGGACAAAATATTTCCCGCATTGTCACTCCAGTATAAGAAATTGTATTTCCTATTTGGTTGGGCAGTTAATTTGACAGTTTCGCCCTTTTCAATTTTGCCGTCTGAAACATTTGCCAAGATTGTTACCGTGCCGTATTTTTCTTTGTTTGGTCTTACATCAATATTTCTGATAGCAAAACCGTTTAATAAAATATCAGAGGCGGGCATAATAAATTTGTTGTCAGAAATCTCCACATCATGGCTTTCATATCTGTAAAACGGGATGTCGTAGGAAGATAAATCCACTGTTTGATTTGCGTTTTCATATTTATAAAATTCTTCCCCGCTTATAAAATCCTTTATAGTAACTTTTCTTGCGGGATTTCCCCATGCAAAGACAGGATGATTTTCCCCTTTTGCCCAAATGTCGGAAAGACCAATCTGATTATCATTTTCATCATAAACATGATTTAGCTTATATGAAATCTCGCCGTTTTGCACCGCTTCAGGCAATAGGTTTTCCCATCTTGGTGCAGGGTTTCCTTGATAAATGGGGGAAATGCCGTCATTTACCTCATCATTTTTAACATAGGTTGAATTCACAACACTGCCGTTGTTTTCCAAAACCAAGCCCGCTGCATTGTTATCTGACAAGCAAATGAATTTTCCGCCAAAGTGGGAGTTTGTGATTTTTGTGCCGGTTAAATTTAATGCAAGCCCCCCGCCGCTTGTATTTTCCTCTAATGTAAGAGTGCCTCCTGTAAAGCAGTTTTTAATGAGGTCGTTTTCAGAATGTACAACCAATCCCGCTCCAAGCCCGGGCTTATTGAAAAAGGTATTGTATTTTGTCGTTATATCTCCATAGTATAGGCAGTTTTCAATAATGCTGCCTTTGCTTTCGCTGACAATTCCTGCGGGATACATGGCAATAATGCCGCAATACACTTCAGAATTTGATATTTTAACATCTCCCTCTGCTTTGCCCGCAATTCCCCCTGCGCTGTAATCGGGGGTATCGAATTTGCCAAAAACTTTTGCGTTTTTAATTTCTGAGTTGGAAATTATTGCCGAAATCCCGCCTAAGAATTCAGGTGTGTTTTTTTCATATAATGTTATATCAACTTCAGCGGTAACATTTTCAATTACACCATTTCTAAAAATATTGCTAATGCCTGATGAATAAATACCGCCAGCTGCGAATACAAAAATCTTTGTACTGCAGCCTGAAATCAAAGTATTATTTGCACTGTTTGTTATGCCGGATACGTTCGAACTATCGCCTTGTATATTTATTTCAGTATAACAATTTAAAATTTTAGAGTCAGATGCCGTGCAGGAAATTCCGCCGCTTTCAGATACATAAGACTTTGTTACATTTGCAAAAACTTTGCAGTTTATTATTTCACTTTCCTCTATGTTTTCAGCAATACCACCAAAATCATAACAACCCCAATAAATATTCAAAACCACATTGCAATCTATGATTTTGCTTTTTTCAACTTCCCCCGCTATGCCAAAAATACGGAAGTACGCCCCAACATCATTATCATAAATTGTGGATTCAAAATTACAATTTATAATTTCACTGTCAGAAACCTTGTTAAAAAATCCAGCGCCTAAAGGTAAATCCGATTTGTAATTCAAATTTTTAATTTTTGCGCCATTTAAACTACTAAAGCGGGAAAATCCGGTTTTAAAATAAATTGTGTGGTTATCCCCGTCAATATTTCCTTCAAAATCCCTTTCAATTTGCCAAAGGGTATTATCATAATATTCATAATCATGATCAAACACAATATCATTTGCAATCTTAATATATTGATTTTTAAATGAAACAGCCCCGCTGACATTTTCATCACAAATATAGCCATTTACAAGGGCGCAAAGCCCAAAAATGTCGGAAACGCTGTCAATTATATAAGGATTATCCTCGCTCTTTCCGGTATCTGTGTCTTTAAAATCCACATACCATGATATGTCAACGCGCCTGTCTAATTGAAATACCGCGTAAGCATTGATATCATCTATAACTGTGAATGAATAGTCCCTATCATATGATAAAATATTCACATCAGTATCGCACCAGTATAAAAATTCATAACTAAAATTTGGATGTGCATTTAGATTTACTATTTCACCCACAAAAACTTTTCCATTTGAATAATCCCCCGAGAGCATGTACAAAGCCCCAGTTTTCATTATTCGACCCAAAATTTATGTCCCTCAAATTTTCAAGATATATCGCTACATTTGCTTTTGGCATTGTAAATTTATTGTCTGTTATTTCCACGTCTTTGCTTGCGAACTTTCCGTCAATGCCCAGGGAAGAAATGTCAACAAGGGAATTTGCCTTTATGTATCTGTAATATACGGAATTCCTTGTGTATATGGACAATTTCCTGACAGGGTTTTCATTTGCGTATTCAGGATAAATTTCCCCTTGTGTCCAAATGTCTGTCAATGAAACAAATTCGCCCGAAACATTATAGACATAGTTT
>JAAYMJ010000306.1 GCA_012521455.1 Clostridiaceae bacterium | reverse complement strand
CATGAAAGTGTGCAAAACAAAATTATCATAAAAGCCTTAAATATGTTAAACATTGAAGGCATAACCCAAAAAACAATTACGGATTGTATTGACATCATAAAAAACCGAACGGGAAGAAAGCGGGACTTGCCCGGCGGGTTTATCGCCGAAAAAAGCTATGACGATTTTTTAATCCATAAAGAAAGTAAAAAGCCCGCAGAAGATGAAACTTATCCCATAATTTTGGGAAAAGAACAGCAGATTGGGGATTTTATTATCCAATCCTCCATTTTGGAAGAAAAAGAATTTTTAAATTGCTACAAAAGCTTGAAAAGCAAAAAAAATACCATTATACTTGACCTTGACAAAACGCCAAAGAATATAACCTTAAGGCGCAGGAAAAACGGGGATTTCTTTTATCCTCTAGGCCTTGGGGGCAAAAAAAAGCTGAAGGATTTTTTCATTGATGAAAAAATCCCGCGGGACTTGCGGGATTTACCCTGCGTCCTTGAGGGGGACAGAAAAATTTTGGCCGTTCTCCCCTACCGCGCTGACGCAAGGTTTGCGGCGGACTGCCAAACAAAAAAAGCGGTAATATTTCAATTTAAAAAAATTTAGTATAAGGGAGAAGTAATATGCTAGAGGTAATTGAAAGGATTCTTATAACAAGAGAGGAACTTCAGGCAAAGGTTAAAGAGCTTGCGGCGCAAATTTCAAAGGACTATGAAGGAAAGGAATTATTTTTGGTTAGCGTCCTAAAGGGCGGGTTTATGTTTACCGCGGACTTAATGCGGGAGATAACTATTCCCTGTGAAATAGATTTTATGGCGGTATCAAGCTATGGCCAAGGCTCCAAAACCAGCGGTGTTGTGAAAATCGTCAAAGACCTTGACCAAAGCGTTGAAGGAAAAGATATTTTGGTTGTGGAAGATATTTTAGACTCGGGGCTAACTTTATCTTATTTAAAACAAAACCTTTTGGCAAGAGGCGCAAAAAGCGTGAAAGTTTGTACCATATTAAACAAGGAAGAAAGAAGAAAGGCGGATATCAAGGCCGACTATTTGGGATTTGAAATTCCCGACGAATTCGTGGTAGGCTACGGGCTTGATTATGCCGAAAAATACCGCAATTTTCCCTTTGTAGGGGTATTAAAAAAAGAAGTTTACCAAAAATAATATGTTGTTAATTCCCTTACTTTGTGTTATACTATCTTTTGTATTTTTATGTATATAATATTATTATATTATATGCTTTTTTATTTTACAAAGTCTGGAGGGACAAAGATTTGCAAAAAAGCTTAAAAAACCTAAGCTTTTATATAGCTTTGTTTATTGCGTTTACGCTGCTTGCAAGCTTAGTGTTTAATAAATCCACTCCGGAGGAGAAGTTCTTTTCGGATTTAATAAACGATTTAAAAGCCGGCCAGATTGCCAGCTTGACCATACAGGATTCATCCGCGTACGCGCTTTATAAAGACAATAAAATGTATAAAATAAACATTCCTTCCGAAAGCGCGCTATATGAAATAATCGGGGATGAAATCTTAAAACAGGTAAGCGAGGGAAGCCTGATTGTGGAAACACCGCCCAAGCAGTCCCCGCCGTGGTGGCTTTCATTAATTGCGCCGCTGTTTTTTGTGATAATCATAATCATGTTTTGGATTTTTGTCATGCAGCAGGCACAAGGGGGCGCAGGGGGCGCAGGACGGGCAATGTCCTTTGGCAAAAGCCGGGCGCGCCTTATGACCCCTGATATGAGAAAGACCACCTTTGCGGATGTGGCGGGGGCGGATGAGGAAAAACAGGAACTGGCTGAAATTGTGGAGTTTTTGAAAAACCCAAGAAAGTTTATAGAACTTGGCGCAAGAATTCCAAAGGGCGTGCTTCTTGTAGGCCCCCCGGGAACGGGAAAAACCTTGCTTGCAAAGGCTGTGGCAGGCGAAGCGGGGGTT
>JAAYMJ010000305.1 GCA_012521455.1 Clostridiaceae bacterium | reverse complement strand
TAATAACCTCCTTTGCGTTTTCCATACTCTTGCAGGGGGGGTCAAGCTTAGAGACCGCAATGCAAATTCCCTCAAGCATTGCGAATATCTTACAAGGGCTAATTTTGTTTTGCGTGCTAGGCGCGGAATTTTTCATAAACTATAAAATTATTTTCTCAAAAAAAGAAAACACTAAATAAGTGTTTTGAAAGGAATTGGGATAATGACAAGTATTTGGGTTTCATTTTTGGCTGCCACGGTTATTGCAGCCACCCCTTTGCTCTTTGCCACATTAGGCGGCATACTTAATGAAAGGGCGGGGCATACCAATCTGGGGATTGAAGGCATGATGCTGATGGGGGCGGTGGTGGGCTTTTCCGTCAGCGTGCACACCGAAAACGCGTTCTTAGCTTTGTCAGCGGCCGCGTTTTCTGGCGCGGTGGGAGCGCTAATCTATGCCTTTTTGACCGTCACCATGAAAACAAACCATGTGGTAACGGGGCTTGCGCTGACTATTTTTGGCACGGGTTTTGCAAACTTTGTGGGGGCAAGCTACAGCTCCAATTTTGTGAGAATTCCCGAAAAGGTGAAAGCAACCCTTTCACCGCTAAAAATCCCGCTTTTATCTAAAATCCCGGTTTTGGGGGATATACTATTTAACCAAAACATCCTCTCCTATATGGCATACATCTGCGCCATTGTAATTGGCATATATATCTATAACACCAAAATCGGATTAAATTTAAGAACCGTGGGTGAAAACCCGCAGGCGGCGGACGGCGCGGGGATAAACGTGGATTTATATAAATATGTAAACATAGTTCTGGGCGGCGCCCTCTGCGGGCTTGGGGGAGCCTATGTGTCCATGGCGGAAGTGCCCATGTGGCAGGAAAATATCACCGCGGGCCGAGGCTGGATTGCGGTTGCCTTAATCATCTTTTGCACATGGAACCCCTATAAGGCAATCTTTGGCTCCATCTTTTTCGGCGGGCTTAGCATTATATACTTCAGGCTTTCCGACTTTAAAATCCCCATAAGCGGCCACATTGTGGAAATGCTTCCCTATGCGGCGACTATTGTGGCGCTGGTAATTTCATCCACCAAAAAGTCAAAGAAAAACCGACCCCCTGCTCATTTAGGATTGCCCTATTTCAGAGAGGACCGGTAACGCTTTAGATATAGTACATTAAATTGTCATCAGCGCTGTTTGCCTTTTCGCACAAGTCATATAAGGTGACGGAGTTAATGACTTTTAAGATTGCCTCGTCAATTCTGTCCAAAACTAGCTCTCCAATGGCGTTTTCAATGTTTGAAGCGCTATCCGAGAGCGATTTTTTTGACTTTTCAAAAAGGGACTGCTCAATGGCGGAAAGTATGTCATAGACGGTAATGTTTTTCGGGCTTGTGGCAAGCTGATAACCCCCGCTTGAGCCTTTTGTGGACTCAACCAGGTTAGCCCGTTTTAGGAGCGCGAATACCTGTTCAAGGTATATTTTGGATACCCCCAGTTTTTCCGATATGCTTGCAATTGTAATGTAGTCATCCTTGCCGTATTCCTGCGCTAAGCATATCATGGAAGCAAGGCCGTACCTGCCTTTCGCGGATAATTTCATTTCACCACTTCCTTTTAAAATTTATATACTAATCATATATGTCATAACTTTATAATATGTAATCAAAAATGTCAAGTGTGAAATTTATCCGCCTTGAAAAAGCAGAAGGGATTGGATATAATAAATTTGTTCCGGTATAAATTTTAAGCTATGGAGGACTAAATGCTAAACCAGTTTTCAAGAAGCGAACTCCTTTTAGGAAAAGAAGGAATAGAAGTTTTAAAAAATTCCCACGTTGCTGTTTTTGGCATTGGCGGGGTTGGTTCCTTTGCGGCGGAAGCCCTTGCCCGCTGCGGGGTGGGGGAGTTTACCCTCTTTGACGACGACAGGGTGTGCCTTACCAACATAAACCGCCAGATTATCGCAACCTTGGACACCGTGGGAAAATACAAAACGGAAGTTATGAAGGACAGGATACTTTCCATAAACAAAAAAGCCAAAGTCAATATCCACACCACTTTTTTCGGGAAAGAAAACCAAAATGACTTTGACTTTTCAGGCTTTAGTTATATTATTGACGCAATTGACACGGTTTCTTCAAAACTTTTATTAATAAAGCGGGCAAAGGCGGAAAATATCCCCATCATTAGCTGCATGGGGGCGGGGAACAAGCTGGACCCCACGCGCTTTGAGGTTGCCGACATTTACGAAACCTCAATCTGCCCATTGGCTAAAGTTATGCGCAGGGAGCTTAGGAAAAGTGGGATTACTGAGCTAAAGGTGGTTTATTCCAAGGAAGAACCCCTCACCCCCCTTGAAAGCGAGGAAACTTCCTGCAAGACCAACTGTATCTGCCCGCCCGACACCAAGCGCAAATGTGACGTAAGGCGGCAGGTTCCCGGAAGCGTGTCCTTTGTGCCTTCCGTGGCAGGTCTAATTGCCGCGGGGGAAGTGGTAAAGGATTTGATTAAGCTAAAATCCCAAAATTAAAGAGCAAAATTTACAAAATCCGCTTTCGCGGATTTTTTATTTTTGTATCTTGGGATACACAAAATCCAAATTTTTTATGCTATAATAAACACAAAAAGAGGATTGTTTATAAAATCTACCATATTACTATGAATTTTAGAGGGGGATTATTATGGATAAAAATTTAGAAAAAATCAGGCGGCTTCACATAAAAGAATGTATGAAAAACCTTGAGAGAAATAATATGAAAGCGTTTTTTGCCAAAGACAAAAAAGAAGTTTTAGACATAGTAAAATCCCTTGTAAAAGAAGGGGAAAAGGTTTCTGTCGGCGGATCCATGAGCCTTTTTGAATGCGGGGTTATCGACTTTTTAAAAAATGGGAATTTCCGTTTTTTAGACCGCTATAAGGAAGGATTAACAAGGGAGGAAATAGAGAAAATATATAGGGAATCCTTTTTTTGCGACCACTATTTCACAAGCGCCAACGCAATAACCCGTGACGGCTGCCTTTATAATGTTGACGGGAACTCAAACAGGGTCGCAGCCATGCTATACGGCCCCAAAAGCGTTATAGTTATCGCGGGGGCG
>JAAYMJ010000304.1 GCA_012521455.1 Clostridiaceae bacterium | reverse complement strand
ATTTTTATAGCAACAAAAACAAAGCAAAAGCAAATGACGGGGTTAAATCTGAAATGAATATAACTAATTCTTCTGATAACGGCGATATTACCCCCCAAAACAAATTTGAAGTTAGAAATAAGCTGCTATTAGAGGCGCTTGACTATGTGGGCGTATGCAGCGCGGAGAAAGCGCTGGATGTTTGGTCGGAAGGTTTAAAACAGCGAAGCGCGGCGCTTCAGATGTCGGTTATGAGCCCTAAACTTAGGAAAAAGTATATCTCAAAACTTGAAGAATTCAATGAGTTTTGGGTAACGGGAATTTCAAGCCCGTACGTTGAGTCATATAAAATACTTAACACAAAAACCCCTGATGATAAAACAAAAGTTTTTGAAGTTTTGTATCAGACCGCCACGAGCACTGGGCCGGCTCAGGAACTAAAGGCCACGGTTACAGTTACAAACAATGAAGATTTGTGGCAGATTACAAAAATCGATATGGAAAAAGGATTATACCCCTATGCGGGGCTTCAGGATTAAGGCACCATTTATGGTGCTTTTTTATTTGAATTTTTCATGAAAATTACAAAAAACGATGGCAATATATTGTATTATTTGGTATAATCTATATAAAATACTGAATTGCTGGAGGTTTTTTATGAAAGCACATATTGCCAGAAAATACCTGTCCGTTATTCTAGCCTTCATTATAGTATTTGGCATAATTCCTGTTTATTCCCAAAGCCTTTCAGTGGTTTTGGAGCCCGTCAATGCTTTTGGGTGGAATTTTACAAGAAATCAGGACCAAGGGGAAATTAAGGTTGTGTCATGGGATGATAACAGGTCGGTGTTTTTGCTTTTTAAACTTCCTGACGGATTTACCTTTGACAGCCAAAAACAAGAGGCACTGGCTCAAATTATGGCATACTCCACCTTGCCAAACGGCGCGGGGGGCGCTACAACCGCAACCATTTTGGCGGTAAATGGTGAGGATTTATATAATACAAATAACCAATCAGGCTTTATGAAAAGCCAATCCTTAAACCGCATAAAAAGGGCCGGTTCCTATGTTGGAACCATGGCAACCGGAACACAGAACGCAAATATCTCATCTTCGGTTTTAAATTTATCCACATACCTTGATACAAATAAAACTTACATAGGGTTGTTTTTAACAAACAGGCAAGAGGACAATTATTACAAATACGGGATTACTATTCTTTCGGATATTAAGCTAAAACTTGAAATAAAGGATAAAATTCAAAACACTTCCCGCACCTTTACCTGGGCGTGGGATAAACATGTAGCCGAAAAAACCGATAAGGCTGATGTGGTTTCATGGCAGGGCGGCGAAAAACAAAGCTACCGCAGTTCCTTCGTGGTTTTTGACCTGCCTGAGGATTTTACATATGACCCTGATTTTGACACCATAAACGCTAATTTCGCAATAAATAACGCAACCCTTCCAAATGGCGCGGGCCAGGCCCCGACTGCCTGTGTTATGCTTGTATGCGGGGATTTGGTTAAAGAGGCAACTAGCACTTTGCCGACAGATGTCGCAAACCCAAGCATTAGTGAGGCTTTGCTAAATATTATACAAGACGGCATATATATTGGCTCATATAAAATCGACAGCGAAAAACCCTCAGGAAACTTAATAAGCTTTGACCTCACCCAGTATTTGGCTAAATATGAGGGAGTACAATCAATTGGTTTTTATCTTACAAACCTTGAACGGGACAACTACGGGGCAAGCGCTGCAGGCATTGCCACAAATATGTCAAGCTTTTCTTTAACGTATGAAAAAATTTCTAGTGATTCAGTATTGAAAATAAATCTGGTTGATGAAGATGGAAACCTTTTAAAACGCATAACACACAAGGGAAATGCCGGGGATACTGTTGATTTAACAAGCCTTGTAAGTGAGAAAATCTCGGCAAAAAACAATATTTATAAAATAGGGGACAATAACCCCGCAAGTTTTGAATTGTCAAGCGGGATAAATGAAATAGACATTACCTATTCCCTATTTGAACAAAACACTGTTTTAATATCAAACATCGGCCACAGCGGACCCTTGGGGCGTACAGGGATAATTGTCGGCGTGGCAGGTGGCGACGCAAACGGCGACGAAAACCGCGCGCCTGCGGTTTCAGGCCAAACAGTAAGCGGCAACGCTACATTTGTGGCGTCAAACCGCATTGGGGTTTTATCCTTTGATATTGACACAAATAATATTGACATAAATCAGATAAGTGAAGTTGAATTAAACCTTTACATAAATGACGTTAACGAAAACCTTTACACCGGCTGGCTCAGGCTTGCGGCCTATGAAACCAATAACCCGGTTTTGACATATTCAGTTGGTGATATGGACGCGTCCCTTTACCCGCAAAAGGATAACGACTATTCCATAAATGCCGCATTTTGGTCAAAAAATACAATTTCCCGAAACACCCGCGGATATGTGGCAATAAATGTCCGCGACGCGGTGGTTAACGCTATTTTGAAAAACGAACAGCTTGGGGCAAACAAAAAGGACGTTGTAACAGTTGTTTTAAGGCTCCAAGTTCCCATTGCCGCGGTTTACATCCACACAAATGAGTCCGACCCAAGCTGCGCACCATATGTAAAAATCAAATACGCCCAGGAGTCATTGGTTTTGGATTACGACTTTGAAGAAGATGGCCAGGTTTTGGATAAATCACCTAACCGTTATAACGGTACCCTTTTGGGGAGCGCAAAAGTTGAGGGCGGAAAACTCATTGTGGAAGGCAATGGCGGCGTTCAGATTAACCATACCGGATTTAGGGATAAGCTTTCTAGCTACACAATTAT
>JAAYMJ010000303.1 GCA_012521455.1 Clostridiaceae bacterium | reverse complement strand
TTTTGGAGTGAAGGCAAATTGAAGGAAGGTTTATCCCGTTGAAGGTATTGTTTTTAACCATGGTGTAGTGGGCCATATCGCAAAAGATTAATTTGTCCCCTTCCTTAAGCGGCCCGTCAAAGGAATAGTCCCCGATGATGTCGCCGGAAAGGCATGTGGGTCCACCCAAACGGTAGGTGTATTTCTTTTCATTAGGAAGCCCCGCGCCGATTATATTGGGCCTGTAGGGCATTTCCAAAACGTCGGGCATATGGCAGGAAGCGGAAGTATCCAAAATCGCGATTTCCATACCGTTTTTAACCACATCCAAAACCGTTGCGACCAAAAAGCCGGTGTTTAGGGCAATCGCTTCCCCCGGCTCAAGATAAACTTCTACGTTGTATTTTTCTTTTATATACAAAATACATTCCACTAAAGTTTCAATGTCATAATCGGGCCTTGTTATATGGTGCCCCCCACCAAAGTTTATCCACTTCATGCCCTTAAAGTATTTCCCAAACTTTTCTTCCACCACTTTTAATGTTCTCTTTAACGCGTCGGAATTTTGCTCGCATAGTGTGTGGAAGTGAAAACCACAAAGACCTTCAATCTCATCTTCCCTGAAGTTTTCCAAAGTTACCCCCAAGCGGGAATTTTCATAACAGGGGTTATATATGGGCACTTCAATTTCCGAATACTCAGGGTTTAGCCTAATGCCGCATTCAATCCCCTTTGCAAGCGCTTTATCCTTATACTTTTTCCATTGGTTAAAGGAGTTAAACACAATGTGGTCAACATATTTTAGTATTTCATCAAAATCCGACTCCACAAACGCGGGGGAATAAATATGGACTTCCTTCCCCATTTCCTCATAGCCAAGCCTTGCCTCATGAAGGGAGCTTGCGGTAATTCCGTAAAGGTACTTTCCGATTAGCGGGAAAGTGTGGTACATGGAATATCCCTTTAGAGCCAACAAAATCTTTGCGCCTGTTCTATCTTGAACGCTTTTTAGTATTTCTAAATTTTTAACCAATAAATCCTCGCTTACCACGTAACTGGGCGAGGGGATTTTTTCAAGTTCGCTTTTTGAAAACACAAAATCCCTCCAATCAAACTTAAAGCGGAGCATCCGCCCCGCTTTTTAAATTAGTCAACCAAAACCGGGTTGAATTCCTCATGCCAAGGCAGCCCGCATTTGTTGAGCTCGTCCATAAATGGATCCGGGTCAAATTCTTCAACGTTATAAACTCCGGGCTTTTTCCAAATACCTTGAATGAGCAATTTCGCGCCAATCATGGCAGGAACGCCTGTTGTGTATGAAATCGCCTGGGACCCCACTTCCCTGTAGCATTCCTGATGGTCGCATACGTTATACACATAGTATTTTCTTTCTTTTCCGTCTTTTATGCCGGTAAAAATACAGCCGATGTTTGTCTTTCCCTTTGTCCTTGGGCCCAAAGTCGCCGGGTCAGGTAAAACGGCCTTTAAAAATTGAAGCGGCACAATCTTTTTGCCCTCAAACTCAATTGGCTCAATGGATGTCATGCCCACATTCTGCAAAACCCTTAAATGGGTTAAGTATGAATCGGAGAAAGTCATCCAGAACCTAATTCTCTTAACGCCTTTAATATTTACCGCCAAAGACTCAAGTTCCTCGTGGTATAAAAGATATATGTTTTTCTTTCCAATCTGCGGGAAATCATACTCCCTTTTAATTTCCAAAGGCTCGGTTTCAACAAATTTTCCGTTTTCATAGTACCTTCCCTTTGCGGTAACTTCCCTGATATTGATTTCAGGGTTAAAGTTTGTGGCAAAGGGGTATCCGTGGTCCCCCGCGTTTGCGTCTAAAATATCAATGGTATGGATTTCATCAAAGTAGTGTTTTTGGGCATAGGCGGAAAATACCCCCGTAACCCCCGGGTCAAAACCGCAGCCTAAAATCGCGCAAATGCCTGCTTCCTTGAACTTGTCCTTATATGCCCACTGCCACTTATATTCAAACTTTGGATTGTCTTTTGGCTCATAATTCGCGGTGTCCAAATAATGGGTCTTTGTAGCAAGGCAGGCATCCATGATGGGCAGGTCCTGATATGGCAAAGCCACGTTTATTACTATGTCAGGTTTAAATTTATTTATAAGCGCAATAACTTCCCCGGAATTGTCCGCGTCAACTTGCGCGACTTGAATTTTTGTCTTTCCGCCGTCAAGCTTGTTTTTTAACGCTTCACACTTTGAAAGAGTGCGGCTTGCAATCATGATTTCCTCAAAAACTTCGGGGTGCTGGCAGCATTTATGAGCAACTACGCTTGCAACGCCCCCTGCGCCGATTATTAACGCTCTTCCCATTTTTCGCCCTCCATTATCAAAATTTTCATTGAACTAATTATACATAATATCATTACAATAATCAAGATATATTATTAGTAATATTTATTAAAAATAGACCTCTGTTTTTTAATATGAAAAACCCCCTATGCGCTTTTGGGTTGTTGGCATGCACCCAATCACAAAAGTAGCATTGTATCACGCACGGGGGCTTTTTAAATTCCTCATGATAACTTCATATTTACAATATTAAAAGGGGGTAAGGCTTAACCTTACCCCCTTTTATTAGATTGTTTAATTATCTTGCGCTCTTAGAAGCAACCCTGTAGTAGATGATTTCAGTAACTTTGCCTTCTACTTTTCTTGTGATTGTGTAGTTTACATACCTGGTTGCGCTCCTCACAGCTGTGGAAGAAGACTTGGATATGGTCAACTTCTGAGTTGTGAAGTCAACTAGTGTGTAAACTGTGCCAGAGTTGCCTTTTACATATACTTGGTCTCCATCTTCGTCTTCTAGGTCATAGAAGTATGAAGAACCGTCTACGTCTACGATTGAACCGTATATGACTTCGATGTCATTGTTGCCTTCTGTGAATTCAACTTTGCCGCTGTCGAATTCGTCTTCGCCATCGATTTCATCAGCTAGTGCAAGGATTTGGATGTTCTTCACATAGCCGCCCTTGCCTGTTGATAGTAGGATAGCGTCGCCTTCTTGTAGATATTCAGGTTCATAGTCGTAAGAACTGTCATTGATGTCTTTGAATACTACAGGCTGAATATCTTCGCAGATTGTGTAAGATACAGTCTTGCCGCCTTGTAGACCTTCAATCTTAATTGCTTCTTCGTCATCAACTAGA
>JAAYMJ010000302.1 GCA_012521455.1 Clostridiaceae bacterium | reverse complement strand
GTCCTTTGCTTCTTCGATTAACACATCAAAAATTTTGCCTGAAATATCTTCGGGAAAACCTGCCCTCACATTTATATAGCTTCGTGAGTGGCCTTCATAAATCCCGTTATCTTCTTCCCTTTCAAATAAAACCTCCAAAGTTTTCCCGATTTGGCTTTGTAAAAACTTTTGCCGCTCAATTCTTACAACTTCGGAAATTTTTCTTGCCCGCTCCTCCCTGACCTTTTTAGGGAGCTGCTCCATTTTTGCCGCGGGGGTACCTTTCCTTTCGGAATAGGGAAAGACATGGACATTATAAAACCCGACTTTTTTGATAAATTCTATGGTTTCTTTGAATTCTTCCTCGGTTTCCCCCGGAAACCCCGCAATAATATCAGTTGTTACCGCTACATTATTATATGCGCTTTTTAATAAATTTACCGCATTTAAATAATCTTTTGTCGTATATTTTCTGTTCATCCTTTTAATCACGCTGTCGCTTCCGCTTTGCAGTGATATATGGAAATGCTCGCAGAGTTTTTCGCACTCCGCTATCCCGCGGACAAACTCCTCATTTATTATTCTTGGCTCCAATGACCCAAGCCTTATCCTGCCGTATTTTAGGGAACTGTTTAGTGTTTTAATTAAATCCAAAAGATTTGTGTTTCCCAAATCCTTCCCGTAGGAAGAAATGTGTATGCCAGTCAGCACCACTTCCTTATACCCGTTGTCAATGAGCCTTACGCATTCTTCAACAATGCTTTCCTTATCGCGGCTTCTCACGGGGCCTCTTGCGTAGGGGATTATGCAGTAGCTGCAAAAGCTGTCGCAGCCGTCCTGGATTTTCACATACGCCCTTGTCCTGTCATTTTGGCTTGAGATTTTCAACTCCTCAAACTCCTGTTTTTTTAAAACATTGTTTACAAGGCAAACCTCTCCCCTGCAGGACTCAACCAAATCCACGATTTCGCTTCTCCTGTTTGTTCCCAAAATCAGGTCAATCCCGCCAATGCTTTTGACATCCCCGGGGCTTACCTGGGAGTAGCACCCCACAACCGCGATAAATGCGTTGGGGTTTTCTTTTTGTGCCCGCCTTATAATCTGGCGGGACTTTTTTTCCCCAATGCTTGTCACGGAACAGGTATTTATAACATACACATCTGAGGGGCTTTCAAAATCCACCACTTCATAACCCCGCCCTACGAAAAGCTCCCGCATGGCCTCGGTTTCATACTGGTTGACTTTGCAGCCCAATGTATAAAACGCAACTGTTTTGTTGCGGTTGTATTTTTCAAAAAATTCCTTTTGTCCTAACGATAAATCCACACGTTCAGAATTTACGCCCATATGTTAACTCCTTAAAAAATTTATCTAAAATTAAATTATATCCTACCTTTTTTGTTATTTCAAGTTCATTTTCCCTTTTAAAATTTTGGCAGAAAAAGCGGGCAAATATAAATCATTGATAAAAAATAAAAAACCTGCCCTCCGCAGGCCTGCAGGTTATAAGTTAAAATTCCAATATTTTCCACAATTGATGAAATTGACAAAAGCGCAAAGTAATATTTTCACCTTTCATGTCAAATAATAATTTCAGAAAAATATAAAGGAAAGGTCCGCTATGAAAAGGTTTTTATATATCTTGTTGCTAACAGTAATTATTATGAGTCTTTTTACAATTAAATATTTTTTAGAAAACTTCGGCAAAACCAACTCCACCACAAATATCATGCTTGTAAAATGCGAATTTTCGGAAGGGATGATTGTATGAATCCTAAAATGACAAAGGAAGAATATAAAAAATATGTGGACAAAAAATCCCCAAACTCCCCCATATTAAAAAACACCATTAAGGCGTTTTTAGGCGGGGGGCTGATTTGCGCAATCGGGCAAATGTTTTTAAATTTCTATAAATCAAAAGGCCTTGGAATGGAAAACTCCTTTGGTCTTGTGAGCATTACCCTGATTTTCATAGGCGCCCTTCTCACAGGATTTAACCTATACGACAAAATCGGAAAACACTTAGGCGCCGGGGCATTGGTTCCAATCACAGGCTTTTCCAACTCAATTGTATCCCCTGCCATGGAGTTTAAGTCCGAAGGCTTTGTGCTTGGCGTGGGCGCGAAAATGTTTGTAATCGCAGGCCCGGTACTGGTTTACGGGATTACATCTTCCGTAATCGCAGGGCTAATATATTATTTTATAAGGTAGGTGTAATTATGGCACTAAAACGTTTAGGCACACAATCTGTAAAATTTGACATCCCGCCAAGCGTATATGCCGAAGCCTCCATTGTGGGGAAAAAAGAAGGCGAAGGCCCGCTTAGGGGATATTTTGACAAAATAGAATCAGACCCCTATTTAGGGCAGTCCACATGGGAAAAAGCCGAAAGCGAGCTAATGCTGAGAACCGTAAATGAAGCGTTAAAAAAAGGGAGCTTATCCCCCCACCAGATAGATTTTATTTTCGCGGGCGACCTGCTTAACCAAAGCATAGGCTCAAACTACGGCCTAAGGGATATGGAAATCCCGTTTTTCGGCGTGTTTGGCGCATGCTCTACCATGGCAGAAACCCTCTCCCTTGGCGCAATGCTAATTGACGGCGGCTTTGCCGAAAAAGTGATTTGCACCACCTCCAGCCATTTTTGCTCTGCGGAAAAGCAGTTCAGATACCCCCTTGAATACAGCGGGCAAAGGCCGCCCACAGCCCAGTGGACGGTTACGGGCTGCGGCGCGGTGATTTTGTCAAAAGAAGGGATAGCGCCATATATTACCCATGTAACCGTTGGGAAAATCAAGGATTTAGGGATAAAGGACGCCACGAATATGGGCGCGGCAATGGCGCCGGCTTTTGTTGAGACAATTACTTCCCACTTTAAAGATACCAACCGCGACCCGTCATATTATGATTTAATCCTTTCCGGCGATTTGGGCAGTGTGGGAAAAAGCATAGCAATTGATTTATTAAAACAGGAAGGCTATGATATTTCCTCAAACTATGACGACTGCGGCTGCATGATATTTGACAACAAAACCCAGGACACCCACGCGGGTGGAAGCGGCTGCGGCTGCAGCGCAAGCGTGCTTTGCGCCTATGTAATCCCCAAAATGCGGCTAGGTGAGCTAAAGAGGGTATTGTTTATCGCAACTGGCGCCCTAATGAGCCCCACAAGCACCCAGCAGGGCGAAAGTATCCCTTCCATTGCCCACGCGGTGGCCCTTGAAACCTAAATTTTCTAAAATTTTAAAAAAAACTTGCAAAACTTAAAATCCTTTGTTATAATGATATTTGTTTTAAATGCAGTTGACTTTTAGGAGGTGTAATATATATGGCAAAGTGCGTAATTTGCAACAAGGGAGTTTCCTTCGGTATTAAATTAAGCCACTCTCACAGAAGGTCCAACAGGAAATGGAAACCAAACATCAGGACAGTAAAAGCAATTGTTAACGGAACTCCAAAAACAATTAAAGTTTGTTCAAGATGTCT
>JAAYMJ010000301.1 GCA_012521455.1 Clostridiaceae bacterium | reverse complement strand
AAAAACAGTTATTATTTCAACCGCGTCAGTATTTGGCGAAGTTACTCAAATTGATGGGGACAAATATTTAATCAACGGCACCTTCTACGAACTAAACGACAATGTAACCGGCGGCATTATCGGTTTGAGAAGCTATGGTGAGTTTTTCCTTGCGCCAAACGGTAAGATTTCCCACTATAAAGGACAATCAACAATTTCAGGGCAAGTGGGATTGTTTGCCGGCTTAAGCTCAGTTGACAATCTTTCATTACCGCAGATTAAAATAGTTGACACTTCAGGGCAGACAAGAGTTTATGACCTTGAAAACGGGCTAAAGGTAAATGGCGTAAAAATTCCTGATGTACAAACTTTAACCAGCATAACGGACGCAAGCGGCAGACTAATATTCGGAAAGAGATCTGATGGCAAAGGGTACCAGGAAAAAGTTATCTTATATAAGGTTAATGCCAACGGAAGAATATATTCAATAGAAACACCAAGAGCGTATGACAAAATTAATACACCGCCAATTTTCTATGTGGATAGCGAAAGTTTTACATCTGCTACTTACAGAAGTACATCAAGGGCTTTGATGATGACTGACAATACAACTTTTGTAGATGACAAGATTGTTATATTTGAAAGATACACTGACAGAAACGAAAACATATTCTACTATGCACACAGAATGAATTGGTTGACAAATGATAAGGTATTGGGTGAATTTTACCGATACTACATAGATAAAAATGACCTTGTTTATCCTGATGTCCTTTATTTAGAAAACTCTGCATCCGCTGCAGAACCCACCAGAAATATTTGGCAGGGCTTAAAAGTATATGTAAAGACAACAATTGTGCTTGATGAAAATGACCAAGAAACTGATAAGTACTATTACTATGAAGGCACTGCATTAAGAGAAGGCACAGCAAGCAGAAAAGGTATTTTAAGTGCGGATACAGTACCCGGAACTCTAATGATGTTTGAATACTTGAGCAACTTAATTACCAGGGTATATATCCACGATTCAAGGTATGGCGGTAACGAGTTAACCATTGGGGACTTCGTGTTCAGCGATGGAACTGTGAAACAGGTTCCGATTTATGCAGCAGGTTATCACAATTCTAACCCATGGAACGATCCTAGCAGAAGGGATCTATACTACAACCAAGCAATCATATTGGATGTTCAAGGCGACATCATCAAGGTTGCAACAACTTCAGGATTATTTAATTACAGAGTATCAGGAAACGTATATAAGGTGAACTTTAGCAAGAATAATGAATTAAGAGGCGTAGAAAGACTTGATGGTGGGGCATTGCAACCGTCACAACAAGTTCTAATCAGGCTAGGTTATGGTAATATGAGAGAAATCTACATCCTAGGTGATGAGTGCTATAACATGCAGTTAATTAACAGAGCTAGGGCTTTAGGATATTCAGATATCGTAAGCTACGCCGCTGAATAATAATAGCTTTAAAAGGCTCAAAGGTTAACTTTGAGCCTTTTTTGTGTAAGATTTTATATTTTCAGATTTGAAAGGGGAAAACAATTTAGTATTTCTAAATTATAAATATTAAGATAAATATTAAGAAAATGCACAATCAGGATTTTGTGAAAATATAATTTAAATAAAATGAGGCTTTAAAGCCTCATTTTTGTTAGAAATAAATATTTGATGAAGGGCTATCCTAAATTTCAAAAGAATATTTGGTTTTAATTATTGCGGTTTTTAAAAAATGAATATGACCTTTATATGGATTGTTTGAAATTAAAATTTTCGTTTTTTT
>JAAYMJ010000300.1 GCA_012521455.1 Clostridiaceae bacterium | reverse complement strand
TTTCATTTTATATCCTCCTATTTCTTTACCTCAAACCTTCGTTTATCTATATGTGATTTCATATTAGTATTTTATATCAATGTAAATTTTCTATTCCAGCAAAATTATTCCAATTCGCGCATAAAAAAAGTGAAGCCTTGGCTTCACTAATCAAATCTTTACTTTTTATTTTGTGTGGTTTTTGGGGTTTTTAATACTTATTTATATCTGCAACAATTATATGGGGTTTGTTGTTTATCCTGATTTTTAACTTGCTCTGCCCTATTCCCCTCGAAACATACATTTGGGCAAAGTTTATCTCGTATTTTCCGCTGTAGTATCTGGGGAAGAATTTTCGCTCAGGGGATAAAAGTCCGCCTATATGGGGCAGGATTACTATTCCCCCGTGGACATGGCCGGAAAAAACGATGTCCGCCCCCCATTTTTCGTATTCGGGAAAGAAAAAGGGATTGTGGGCAAGAAGGATTGTCAATTTGTCAAAATGGGGCTTTCCTAAAATATTTGTGATTTCTTCATTTGTGGCGTTTTCTTTTTTGGAGTTAAACCATTTAAAATAGTTTTCATCTTTAAAAGTAAGCCCGAAAAAGTCAATGTCTGAAGTTTCGTACTTTGCGTTGTCAAGTATTATTACCCCGTTTTCTTTTAGCTTTTCAACATATTCTGAAAATTTTTTAGGGTCGTGTTTTTTTAAGTAAAGTTCATGGTTTCCGAAGGAATAAAGAATTGGTATTTTTAATACTTGGCAAAGTTTTAAAAACTCCTCCTGCGGCAGTTTTTTATATAAATCTATCATATCGCCGGTGGCCAGGCATATATCCGCCTTTTGGTCTAAAATTTGGCAAATATTTTTCTCCCCTAACGCCGCGTCGTGAAGGTCGGAAATATGGAGTATCCTGATATGTCTTTGCACCTTATTGGATTTGATTTTATAGTTTGAAAAGCTTATCCTCATATGTCCTCCTATGTTCCCATAAATGAAAAGTGCATGTAATCCTTAGGGTTTGACCATGCGTCGCCGCCCCATGTAAATCCGTATTTTTCAAAGGCTTCCACCACATCGCCATATGGGGTGATGGAATAGGGGTCCTCATACGGTTTCCAGTATTTACCTATCTGTGTCCCGTCTTGGTAGATACAATAGTTTTCATCGGGGTTTATGTCAATGGCAAGGCCGTAGTTATGCTGGCTTAAGCGGCTTTTGTTGCTTTGGCGCCATGAGTATCCAATAATTGACTTTATGGGGAACTGCTCTTCCCCGTTGTATATTTCATCAAAAATCAATTTCACGGTTTGGGCAATTTTTTGGTGAACTACAACTTCCATTTTTGCGCTCACCTTTTCGCCCTTTTGATTTAGCTGCCATACGTTAACCGTAATAGTTTCTAAATATTTTTGGGCGTCTTCTTCGCATTCTATCACATGGTCGCTGAAAAATTCAGAAAATATTTCGTTGTAGTTTTTTAAAACCTTTGTGTTTACCTGGATTTCCTTTATTATGTTGTCAAATGCGTCATAAACCCTTATGGTGTATATCCTGTTGGGTTTGGTGTAAAATGAATAGCTTGTCCCTAAAACCGTTACACATTCAGGCTCTTTTGGGGGTATTAAAGAATCAGTGGCCCTTATTTGCGAAATTTCCACTTTATATTCCTTTCCTTCTTCCCCGTCCCATGATATATTTACTTCTTTAGCCTTGTAGTATTGCTTTTTTACAACACCGGGTACGTTATCCCCGCTTGAAACGGTAAATGTCACAGGAAGGCTGAAGTAGTTGTCGCAGCCTATAAATACGGTATATGTCCCCTCTTTTAGCAATTCGATATTTAAGTTTTGCTTTTGGGTTTTAAATTTCTTTTGCTCATTTCCCGCCACAAGATACACATAATATTCATTTTGTTTTTTGCCCCCTGACACTTCAAAGGATATGGATAAGGTTTTATCCACCATATCCCCCTCACTTGGGGTGATGATTTGAATATAATGGGGTTTTTCCTTTTGGTATTTTTCATAAATCCTGTAAACTATCGCCACCGCCTGCTCTACGGTGGTATATGAAAGGGGTGAAAACTCGTTTTCTGAAACCCCCAGCATATAGCCCCCGTCAACCATTTGGGCAATGCCCAAGGCCGCCCAGTCGGATATTTGGGCTTTGTCCGAAAACCTTTTTAGGACATCTTTTGTGGCAATTGACGGATGTTCAAATTGGCTTAAAAACCTTGAAAGGATTGTGGCGATTTCCTGCCGCGTGATTAGCCCGTCGGGATTAAAAAGGCCTTCCCCTATTCCTTTTACAAGGTTTAGTTTGTAAGCCTTGTTGACATACGGGTCTTTTGTGTCTAGAAAGTAGTTTTCGTCGCAGTTTATTTGCGTGTTTAATATCTTTTCATAAGCTGAAGTTATAATGATACAAAAATCTTTCCTTGTAATATTTTCCTGAAAGTCTAAAAGCATGATTTCTTCCCGCACAAGCTGGCTGGATAGGGCGTTTTTTATTTCATCCCTTGCCCACGGGCTGATTTGGGCGGATATATACTTGGGCATGGCAAAAATTAATATTAAAATCAGGGAAATAATGCGCTTTTTCATATCCGACACCCTTTGTTTTTTGTAAAAATATAAAAAAACTTATATATATAATAACATATCCTGACGCATTTCTCAATGGAAAATAGTATTATGTCAAAAGATGGGGCTTTTTGTTAGTGTCCGTATTTTTCCGCAAAAAAAGCGGGCGTTTTGCCCGCTTTTCAGGTAACCGTATTTTTGAACGCTTCAGGGTTTTCAGGCAAATTGCGTTCCCGCAGTTTCATGCGCCCCTAAATAACCTTGCAAGGGCTTTTGCTTGCCACGGGCAAGGAAAAGCCTTGTTATCAAACATTTTCCTAAATCCAATGCTCTTGTTTGAGCACGCAGGCTTTGCCAAAACTAAAAAAAGCGGGCGCAAACCCGCTTTTTTGGTGTTACTTTGGTATTACTTGTTTTTTAGCGCTTCCCTTGCGATTTTTACTTTTTCAATTAGTTCCTTTCCTATCTTTGTTATGGATTCATAATCCCCTGTCTTTGCGCCCGCGGTCAATGCCCCGCCTACGCCTACCGCAACGGCGCCTGCTTTAATCCATTCGGCAACGTTATTTACGTCAACGCCGCCTGTGGGCATCATTTTAGCATACGGGATGGGGCCTTTTATTGCTTTGATAATCTTTGGCCCGAAAGCTTCCCCGGGGAAGATTTTAATAATATCCGCCCCCGCTTCCATAGCTTCCACAACTTCTTTTAATGTCATGGCGCCGGGCATAACGGGAACCCTGTAGCGGTTACATAGTTTTACGGTTTCAGGGTTAAAGTATGGGCTTACAATGTATTGGGCACCTGATAAAATCGCAATCCTTGCGGTTTCAGGGTCCAAAACTGTGCCCGCCCCCAAAATCATTTCACCATTTGGATAGGTCTTTGCAAGTTCTTCTATTACATGATGGGCAAAGGGTACGGTGAAAGTCATTTCAATGGCCGGTATCCCGCCCTCAAGGCACGCGTCGGCAATTCTTTTGGCCTGGTCCGGGGTTTCGGCCCTAACCACCGCAACAACCCCAACTTCGGTAATCCTTAAAATAACTTTTTCCTTATCCATATTTATATCTCCTTTATTATGGGTTTATTGAGTAGTTTGGAGCTTCTTTGGTAATGTAAATATCATGCGGGTGGCTTTCTTTCAATCCCGCAGGGGTAATCTTAATAAACTGGCCCTTATCCTTTAGCTCTTGGATATTCCTGCAGCCGCAGTATCCCATACCCGCGCGCAGACCTCCAAGCAACTGGAAGATTACGTCGCTAACAGGGCCCTTGTATGGCACGCGGCCTTCCACGCCCTCGGGAACCAGCTTTTTGTTTCCTTCCTGGAAGTACCTGTCGCAGCCGCCTTCTTCCATAGCTGCAAGGGAACCCATGCCGCGGTAAACCTTAAAGCGGCGGCCCTGGAAGATTTCAGTTTCACCCGGGCTTTCTTCGCAGCCTGCAAGAAGGGAACCAATCATAATCACATCGGCCCCTGCCGCAATTGCTTTTGGAATGTCGCCTGAGTATTTGATACCGCCGTCACCTATTACAGGAATGCCGTATTCCTTGCTTACTTCATAAACATCGTTTATCGCGGTAATCTGGGGAACACCTATACCTGCAACAACGCGGGTGGTGCAGATGGAACCGGGGCCCATGCCAACTTTTAGCGCGTCGGCTCCCGCTTCGATTAAATCCTTTGCCGCGTCCCCTGTGGAAATGTTTCCCGCAATAACCTGAATGTCCTTAAAATGGCCTTTAATTTGTTTTAGGGCTTCAATTACGTTTTTGGTGTGACCATGGGCTGAATCCAGCACAATTACGTCCACCTTTGCGCGGATTAGGGCCTCACAGCGGTCAAGGACGTCCTTTGTTGCCCCTACCGCGGCGCCCACCAAAAGCCTTCCGCTGGAGTCGCGGGCAGAATTGGGGTATCTTACGGCTTTTTCAATGTCTTTTATGGTAATTAAGCCTTTTAGCCTAAAGTCCTTATCCACAATGGGCAGCTTTTCAATCTTATGCTTTCTTAAGATTTCCTGCGCCTCTTGCAATGTTGTGCCTTCGGGGGCGGTGATTAGGTTTTCCCTGGTCATTACGGTGTAGATGGGTTTGTCAAAATTGGTTTCAAACCTCAAATCACGGTTGGTTAAAATCCCCACAAGCTTTCCGTTTTCACAGATGGGCACGCCGGAAATCCTATATTTGCTCATTAGTTCGTTGGCTTCATAGAGTTTGTTGTTCGGGGCTAAATAAAACGGGTCAACGATTACCCCATGCTCGCTTCGCTTAACCTTGACAACTTCGGTGGCTTGTTCTTCAATGCTCATGTTTTTATGAATTATCCCTATTCCGCCTT
>JAAYMJ010000299.1 GCA_012521455.1 Clostridiaceae bacterium | reverse complement strand
CCGCGCTTTGCCTTGTATCAATATAGCGGAACGCCTTTTTGTTTTGTTTCGGCTCATCCGCCGCAGCGGTCTGGATTTTTTCGTCATCGGCCTTTTCCTGTTTTGGTTTCTTTTCGTCTTCAGCTTTTACCTGCGCTTTTTCTTCTTTTTTGGTTTCTGTGTCCTTGCCTTGGAATTTTGCCACGAAGTCCTTAAAATCCATGTCCTTTTTCTCAAAGGACTGGGTATAGTATTCCAATATTATGTCCATTTCATTGGCTTCCAATGTGCTCATATGGTTTTTTAACTCAATGCCGTGTTCTGACAATAAATTAAGTAATTCCTTGCTTGATACCTCTATATCTTTGGCAACCTCATATATTCTTGGCTTAGTTACTTTCACCATTTTTACCACCCCCGTATAATTTAAGTATAGCACCGGAAAAATTCTCATCACATACCGCTATTGCAGTTTTTGGTGGTTTGCCGATACATTTTCCGAGTGTCTTTTTGTCAGAATATTTTATATATGGTATGTTTTTTGCTTTGCACCTTGAAACTATTTGGTCTAGCGTATTGTCTTTAGCATCACAAGAGATAATCACAAGTTTTGCACGGCCGCTTTCGATTTCAATTTTGCATTGGTAGAGGCCATCTTTGACTTTTCCCGCCTTTTTTGCAAGGGAAATCATGCCTATAATTTTATCACCCATCTTTAGCCACCTCATCCAGCTTTTCATATAAATCTTCCGGCAGTGCACACTTAAATGCCCTTTCAAACCCACGTGCCTTTTTGGCTTTTTTAACGCAGTCGGGATTTTTGCATACATACGCGCCGCGGCCTGGGAGTTTTCCCGTTTCGTCAATTTGAATGGGGCCTTCTTTTGGCTTTGTCACTTTAATCAATTCCTTTTTTTCTTTCATCTGACGGCACGCAACGCACATACGAAGGGGCACTTTCTTTTCTTTGTTAATAAAAATCACCTCTTATGAATTGTCGCTTTTAATATCTATCTTCCAGCCTGTAAGCCTTGCGGCAAGGCGGGCGTTCTGCCCTTCTTTTCCTATTGCCAATGAAAGCTGGAAATCAGGGACATAAACCGTTGCGGTTTTTGTTTCCTCATCTATCTCGCACCTTGTAACCTTGGCGGGGGAAAGGCTTGCGCTGATGTATTCCTCAATGTTGTCGCTGTATTTTATAATATCGATTTTTTCGTCCCCTAGTTCCTCAACAACAGCGGCAACCCTTGCGCCTTTTGGCCCTACGCAGGCGCCGACAGGGTCCACGTTTTTGTTTTGGGAATACACCGCCATTTTGGAACGTGAGCCCGCTTCCCTTGATATGGACTTGATTTCAACAGTTCCGTCCGCAATTTCCGGCACTTCCTGCTCAAACAATTTCTTCACAAGGCCGGGGTGGGTGCGGGAGGCTAGCACATAGGTTTCTTTGCCTGTGGTTTTTAGCTCTAACATGTAAACTTTAATGCGCTTTCCAGGAGTGTAAGTTTCGCCGGGTATCTGTTCCCCCGGGGTAATTAGCGCCTCAAGGTTTCCCACGTCCACAAGAACCCCGCGTTTGTCCACCTTTTTAACGGTTCCTGTTAAAATTTGGTTTTCTTTTTCGGAAAATTCAGAATATAGGTTTTCCCGTTCTGCTTCCCTAATCCTTTGAACCACGATTTGCTTTGCGCTTTGCGCCGCAATCCTTCCAAATTTGGCGGGGTCCGCCTCAAAATCGATTACATCGTTTAGTTTATATTTTTTATCAATGGATTTTGCTTCTTCAAGGGAGATTTGGGTTTGCGGGTCGGTAACTTCCTCCACAACGGTTTTTTGGCAGTAAATCCTTATATTTCCCGTTCCCCTGTCGATTTTTGCAAAGCAGATGTGGTTGGGGCCGTAATTTTTCTTGTACGCCGCAACCAGCGCCTGTTCTAATGCTTCATAAAGGCTTTCTTTATCTATTCTTTTGGTCTTTTCCAATTCTAATAGAGCCGAAAGGAGCTCGTTTGTGTTCATTTTTTAATCAATCCTTCCATTAATATTCCTTGCAAAAAAACCTTTGTATAAAATCCTTTTATTTAAAATTTGAAAGCAATCCTTGCTTGTGAGATTTTATCTTTTTCAATTTCATATGTCTTTCCTTCGGAGTCGAGGGTCAGGATATTTCCGTTATATGAAAGTAGCGTGCCCGTTAGGTGTTTTTTCTTGTCAATGGGAGAAAAAAGCTTAATGTCAATTTCTTGTCCGATAGCTTTTTGAAAGTGCTCAGGCTTTCTTAAGTGCCTTTCAATGCCCGGGGAGGAAACTTCAAGGTAGTACGCCTCTTTGATGGGGTCTTTTTCATCCAAAATGGGGTCTATTATTTTGCTGATTTTTTCGCAGTCGTCAATTGAAACCCCGCCGGGCTTGTCAATGTAAATCCTTAAAAAATAGTCGTTGCCTTCTTTTTTATACTCCACGTCATAGAGTTCCATGCCTTCTTTGGCGCAGATTTCTTCAGCGATTTTTGATACTAAATCTTCAATTTTTGACACTTTGCCCTTCCTCTCATAAATTTTTTATTTAAGAAATTTTGTTTTTACATAAAAAATAGGCCCAAATTTCAGCCCATCCAAAGCGAAGCCAGATATCATAAAAGGTTTAATGAAAATCTGACAAAATTAATTATGCCTTAAAACAAAAGATTTTATAATAACAAATAAGAGCGGGATTTTTGCCCACTCTCACAACCTCTTTACTAGAGTATAACATCTTTTTCCTTGTTTTGCAAGGTTTTTTTTAAAATTAAATTGTAATTAATATGTAAGTTATATATAATATAATCAAATTAAAATACCAAAAAAGAGGATTGGGATATGAAAAAGTTACTAATTATAGATGGAAACTCTATTATTAACCGCACTTTTTACGCTATCCGCATGCTCACCACAAAAGACGGCACACCCACTAACGCGGTGTACGGTTTTTTAAATATATTATTTAAAAATTTGGATGAACTAAACCCTGATTATATTGCGGTATCCTTTGATTTGAAAGGAAAAACTTTCAGGCACGAAATGTATGAGGGGTACAAAGCCCACCGCAAGGGAATGCCCGACGAACTGGCGGTGCAGCTTCCCATTTTAAAAGAAATTTTATCCGCCATGAAGATTGCCATATTGGAAAAGGAAGGCTATGAGGCGGACGATATAATCGGGACTGTGTCTAAAATGTGCGAAGATGAAGGGGTTAATTGTTTTATCCTAACAGGCGACAAGGACGATTTGCAGCTTGCGAGCGGCAAAACTTTCATAGTTTTAACCACCACAAGCAAGGGCCAGACCATACAAGAAGTTTATGATGACAAAAAGGTTTTGGAAAAGTACAATGTGACACCAAAGGAATTCATTGATGTGAAAGGCTTAATGGGGGACCCGTCCGACAATATCCCCGGGGTTGCCGGGATAGGGGAAAAGACGGCGCTGTCTTTGATTTCCCAATATCACAGCATTGAAAACATATACTCAAACATTGATAATTTGGATGTTTCAAAATCCGTAAAAGAAAAACTCGCATGCGGGAAAGAAAGCGCGTATTTGAGCAAGGTTTTAGCCACAATTGACAAAAACGTGCCTTTGGGGATAACTTTGGCGGATTTAGAAAGAAGGCAATTTAATAAGGAAGAATTAATAAAGGTTTTATCCCGCCTTGAGTTTAACGCCATAATCAAAAAGCTGGATTTGGCGGCGGGAAAAAATACAAAAGCAGCGGACGAAGATGTAAAAGTTAATATAATAGATGACTTAGAGTCACTAAAGGATTTTAAAGAAAAGATTTTAAAGGCGGGCAGGTTTTCATACCTTTTGCTAAAAGACGGGCATGAATTGGCGGGCGCGGCGTTTTGTTTCGGCGGCGAAGTTTATACAGCTAGGTTTTCTTTTAACATAAACCCAAACTCATTTGAAGAAATTTTTGAAAGCCCCTGTCCTAAAATCAGCCATTCCACAAAAGAAGATATCCGGGTTTTGGCTGAATACGGGATTGATTTAAAAAATATTGTTTTTGACACGGAAATTGCTGCTTATTTAATTGAGCCGCAAAAGTCAAATTATAATTTAGAACGCCTGACCTTTGACTTTTTAAACATAAGCATTAAAAGCGAAGAAGAAGTTTTAGGAAAAGGGAAGGCTAAGAAAAAGATTTCCGAATTATCGGATGAAGAATTTGTTGAGTTTTCCGCAAAGCGCTGCGCTGTTTTAGAAAGGCTTTCCGAAGTTTTATTGGAAAAAATTAAAGAATTAGGCCTAGAGAATTTGTTTTATGACATTGAGCTGCCCCTGACAAGGGTTTTGGCTAATATGGAACTTGCGGGGTTTAAGGTGGACAGGACCGAACTTATGAATTTTGGCAAAAAGCTTGAGGCAGAAATTAAGATGGTGGAGCAGGCAATATATTTAATAAGCGGCGAAGAGTTTAACATAAGTTCCACAAAACAGCTTGGAAAGGTGCTTTTTGAGGATTTGAAACTCCCTGTGGTTAAAAAGACAAAAACAGGGTATTCCACCGACGTGGAAGTTTTGGAAAAGCTATTGGGAAAACATGAGATTATTGAATACATTATAAGGTACCGCCAGCTTACAAAGCTAAAGTCCACATACATTGACGGGCTTTTGGCGGTAATAAACCCCCAGACGGACAAAATCCACTCCACCTTAAACCAGACAATTACCGTAACAGGCAGGATTTCAAGTACCGAGCCAAACCTTCAAAACATTCCCATAAAGCTGGAGTTGGGAAGGGAAATTAGGAAAATGTTTACCGCCTCAGGCGGGGACTATGTTTTGGTTGACGCGGACTACTCCCAGATTGAGCTTAGGGTTTTGGCCCATATTTCAGGGGACGAAACCATGATTAACGCTTTTTTAAACAATGAGGACATTCACACCACCACCGCAAGCCAGGTGTTCGGGGTGCCAAAAGACATGGTAACGCCCCGCATGCGTTCTGACGCAAAGGCGGTAAACTTCGGGATAGTTTACGGTATCAGCGATTTTTCCCTTGCCCAGGATATCGGGGTTTCAAGGAAGGAAGCCAAAAACTACATTGACAATTATTTTAAAAAAT
>JAAYMJ010000298.1 GCA_012521455.1 Clostridiaceae bacterium | reverse complement strand
TTGATAAAATCAAAGCTTCCGCCAAATTCATTGTGTTTATTAAATACGACTATGCCCCCTTCATCGCTTGAAGGAGAAAGGTGGGCAGGCAAACACTTGTGGTTTTGCCAGTTGCCGTTTTCCATATCGTCGGGCCCGCCGCAGTATAGGAGCCACCTTCCTTCTTTAGTAATTCCAATTGTTATGACTTTATACTTTTGCGGGTCCAAATTCCGCACAACGCTTGCCGCTGACACGCAAGACACTTCATGTTCGCTAGATTTTCCGCCAAAAATAACTAATACTGTCTTTTTCATAATATCTCTCCTATTCCCTATAATTTTATAGCGAAAAAACACAGTTGTCAAATATATAATATTATTTTTTCCATCCCTTTATTAAACATAAATCCAATTAAGATTAAATTGTAAGGCAATTTTTAATTACCATATTGAAGTATTTTAAAAAGGCTGATAAAATATCAGTAAAGAACAAGGAAAGGATTGAAAAAAATGATTGAAGTAACAAAAGTTAACTACAAATCCTTTAAAGACTGCGTTAAAGTTTCAAACGGTGAAATTGAATTAATTGCCACAACCCAGGTAGGGCCAAGGATTATCCGCTTCGGGTTTATAGGCAAAGACAATATGTTCTTTGAGGACGAAAACAACCAAATCGGCCATGACCTTTCAAAATACCACAAGTTTAACGACACCCACTGGCATATCTACGGCGGCCACCGCCTATGGGCAGCTCCCGAAATCATGCCAAGGACTTATTACCCCGACAACGAGCCTGTGGATTATGAAATCACCAATACCGGCGTAATTTTAAGGGCAAAAAACCAGGTTTACAACCAGCTTCAAAACGAAATTGAAATATCCGTGCTAGAAGATAAAAACACCGTAAAAGTTATACACCGCATTAAAAACAACAACGCATGGGCGGTTACCTTTGCCCCATGGGCCCTATCCGTTATGGCCCCCGGCGGTAAGGAATTCATACCCATGCCCGATAAAGACACAGGGTATTTCCCAAACAGGTTTATTTCCCTTTGGAAATACACATCCTTACAGGATGAAAGGCTTTACTTGGGGGAAAGATATATCACATTAAAACAAAGGGACGACCTAACCCGCGAATTTAAAATCGGCGTCTACAGCCAGCACGCATGGGCCGCGTATGTAAATAAGGGCTTCATGTTTGTGAAGGAATTTGAAGTAATCCCCGGCGCGCAATACGCGGACAACAACGCGAATTACCAGACATACACAAACCACCTAATGCTTGAAATGGAATCCTTAGGGGTATTAAAGAGCGTGGAACCCGGGGAATACAATGAACACACCGAAGTATGGCACCTATATAAAGACGTGCCTGAAGCGCCAGAAAATGAAAGCGGTTTTGACGAATACTTTTCAAAATACATTAAGAAGTAACATATAAAAGGGGGTGCACACCCCCTTTTTGTTTTGCCTGAACTTCTTTAGTTTTTGTGCTATGGCTTTATAAAAAAGCTGTCAGATTTTTCAACTATACCCCGAAAATCAGTTGTGCTATAATGTTTTATGGATAATTATTATTTTTGAAAATACGGGGTAGAAATATGAAAAGGTTTGTGTGTTTTATATTGATTTTGGCGCTGTTTCCCTCATTAATCGCCAGGGCAAACGGGTATGAAAATTTTGAGAGG
>JAAYMJ010000297.1 GCA_012521455.1 Clostridiaceae bacterium | reverse complement strand
TGCAGGTAAAGTTAATAAAGAAAAAGACCGCCTTGTGGATTTTGCCATTGGCTTAATAATCCCAAATTAAGCGTTAAATAGGCCATAAGGGAGTGATGTAATGGCTATACTTGAAATGAAGCGCATTGACATTGTGGCGCTGTTAAAAGACGGCAAAAAAATCATCGAGCTTTTGCAAAGGCGCGGCGTTTTGGAAATTTCAAAACAGGAAGAAAAAGACGGCTTTACCTTTATAGATACCTCCCCTGCCATCGGGCAGTTTGAAAAGCAAAAGCAAGTCGCGGATAAAGCTTTGTCCATTGTTATGTCTTTATGCAACCTTAAACCCCCCCTTTCTTTATACGGCAGGAAAGAATTGTCAGTGGATGAGTTTAAGCAAAGGGCAGACAAGGTTGATGAAACACTAAAGTGGGCGTATGAAATTATTCTTTTGGAAAAGAAGGTCGATACCCTTCAAAATGAGTACAACCAGCTTTGTGTGAAAAAAGATTTGCTATCGGTCTGGAAAGGCTTAGACGTCCCCTTTTTATACAAGGGCACAAAAACCACAAAGGCCTTCATCGGAAGCCTTCCTGAGTTTTACACCGAAGAGTCTTTGCGGTATGCCATAAATTTAGGGGATGAAAATTTAGATCTCTTTGATATAAAAATCATTTCCCAATCCAAAGAACAAACTTGTGTATTCATCTTGTGCCATAACTCTTTAGCGGATACTTTGTATGCGCGGCTTAGAAATCTTGGCTTTAGTATCCCAGAACACACTTTTTCCGAAAAACCCGAAGACAGGATAAAAGATTATGAAGACCAAATGCAAAAAATTCTGGATGAGAAAAACAAGGCTTGGGAAAAGCTCTTATCCTATGGTGAAATTGTCGATGATTTGAGGTTTTTGTCCGATTATTTATCAATGAAGATTGAAAAATATAATGCGTTAAACAATCTGGCAATCACCAAAAACACCTTGATGATTTCAGGATATATAACCGTTGACAAGGTTGGCCCCTTGGTTGGGGAACTCATTAAAAAGTTTACGGTGGCAATTGACGTAAACAATGTATCCGACGAGGAGGACGCGCCGGTAGCCCTTAAGAATAACCTTTTTGCGGCTCCGGTTGAAGATATTACCGAGTCATACAGCCTTCCGGGAAAAGGTGACGTGGACCCGACCCCGGTTATGAGCTTTTTTTACTACTTATTCTTCGGCATGATGTTATCCGACGCAGGGTACGGGCTTTTGATGGTTATAGCCTGCAGCATTGTTTTAAAGTTCTTCAGGCCCGAGGAAAGCCTAAAGCGCAACATTCAAAAGTTTTTGTTCTGCGGGTTATCCACCGTATTCTGGGGCGTAATGTACGGGAGCTGGTTTGGAAACATTGTGAATGTAGTTTCCAAAAACTTTTTCGAATATGAAGTGGGGATTTCCCCCCTTTGGTTTGACCCTGTATCAAAGCCCCTTGATTTAATTATCGTAAGCTTGATATTAGGTTTTATCCACATTGTTGTGGGTTTGGGCGTAAAGTTTTATGCTTTGTGGAAAAACGGCGACAAACTGGGAGCGTTGTTTGATATCGGGCTTTGGTATGTTGTATTTTTAGGAATTATATTGTTGTTAGTTGGAAAATTGGTTTTATCAATTGACGCGCTTCAAAGCGCGGGATTGATTATCGCGCTTTTAGGCGCTTTAGGGCTTGTATTAACGCAAGGTAGGTCAAGCCCCACAATTTTTGGAAAGATTTTAGGCGGGCTTGGAAGCCTGTATTCCATAACAGGGTATTTTAGCGACGTCCTTTCTTACTGCCGACTTATGGCTTTGGGTTTGGTTACCGGCATAATCGGAAATGTTATCAATACCATTGGAAGCATTGCCGGCGGCGGGGTTACTGGCGGAATAACTTTGGCTTTAGTGTTTTTATTCGGGCACGCTATTAACTTTAGCATAAACGCCCTTGGCGCTTATGTTCACTGCAACCGTTTACAATATGTTGAATTTTTCAGCAAGTTCTATGATGGCGGAGGTAGGCCTTTTAAACCTTTAAAAATAAACACAAAATTTTACAAGTTTAAGGAGGAAAAATAATATGGAATTCTTTATGACAATGGGACAATTTTTTGCAATCTTAGGAGTAGCGTTAGCGGTGGTACTTCCCTGTATCGGTTCATCAATCGGGGTTGGAAAAACAAGCGAGGCTGCTGCGGCAGTTGTTATCGACGACCCGGGCAAATTCAGCAAACTCCTAATCCTTCAACTTCTTCCCGGTACACAAGGGCTTTATGGTTTGGTTATTGGGGTTATGATTATGTTAAATATCGGTATCTTAGGCGGTAACTCCAATATTTCCACAATAGAAGGCCTAAGCTTTTTATTGGCTTCATTACCCATTGCCTTTGGCGGATGGCTTTCGGCTATTTATCAGGGCAATGTGGCAGTTTCAGGTGTCAGCATTGTGGCTAAAAAGCCAAATGAGTCCTCTAAAGCGGTTATTTCCGCAACCCTTGTTGAATTCTATGCGCTACTTTCCTTCATCAGCTCATTCCTATTGGTTATCAATATCCTAAAATAAAAAATAGAGCATGATGGGAGAATTAAAAATGACCGGGATTGAAAAAATCATAGCCAAAATCAGAGAAGATGCAATTGAAACTTCAAATAAAATTTTAGATGACGCAAAAAGCGAGGCTGACGCCATCTTTTTGGAAGCGGAAATTGAGGCGGAAAAAAAGGAAAAAGAAATAATTGAAAACGCCCAAAACAACGCAAAATCCATAATAAGCATGGCGGAGTCGTCCTCTAAAATGGAGTATCGGGATATATTATTAAAAGAGCGTGCAAATTTAATTGAATCCATTATAAATGGCGCAAAAGAAAAGATTTTGAATTTGGGCGACAAGGAGTATTTTGACCGCCTGCTAAAACTTGCTAAAAAATACGCCCACAAGGGTGAAGGCGAGATAATCTTTTCAAAAAAAGACCTCTCCCGCCTGCCTTCTGACTTTATCGCAAGGGTAAACGCCGAAATTAAGGCAAACGGCGCAAGACTGGTTTTGTCGGATGAAAGCAGGGATATTGAGGGCGGCTTTATACTAAAGTATGACAACATAGAAGAAAACTGCACGATTTCTGCGATTATAAAACAAATGGCTGAAGAGTTGCGTGACAAAATAAATGAAAAGATAGCTTCATTGACAAATTAACCTTCAAATTGCACGCAGAAAGGAATAGTCATATGAAACAAAAATCCTATGCCTTTGCGGTTGCAAGTGTCAGGACAAATGAAATAAAGCTTTTGAGTTTTGCCGACATGGAACAGCTGCTTATGGCAAAGTCATATGAAGACGCGCTAACAAGCTTAAAAGCCCGGGGGTTTTCGGAAAATGACGAGGGCGGGCTTTTAAAGGATGAAATGGGTAAAGTGTGGGAGTACATAAAAGAAATAGCTCCCGATGAAACAATCTTTTATCCATTTATCATAAAAAATGATTTTCACAATTTAAAAGCTTGCATAAAGTCAAGCGTTACAAAAATTGAGCCTGAAAAATACTTCCTTTCCCCTTCGGTTTTTGACCCGTTTAAAATAAAAGAAGGGGTGCAGAATAAAAACTTTGACTTGCTGCCTAAAGAGTTGCAAGAATGCGCCCATGAGGCATACGACCTACTAATCAGGACAATGGACGGGCAGCTTGTTGACGTTTTAATTGATTCATACATGCTTTGTTTTATGCTAAATAAGGCAAACGAAATTGAAAATGATTTTGTAAAATCTCTCATTTTTGACATTTGTGACCTTACAAATTTAAAGATTGCCTTAAGATGCACAAAACTAGGAAAAAACATGGACTTTTTAAACCGGGCGCTAATTGACAGCCCCACATTTACAAAAGAGGAGCTTATCAAAAACTCCCTTGCGGGGCTTTCCCAGTTTTTAAGCTATATCCGGGAAAGCAAATTTTCCGGCGCGGCTCAGGCTTTTGAGGTTTCAATGTCAAATTTTGAAAAGTGGTGTGACAACTACTGCCTTGAAAAGCTTGAAGCGGCTAAATTCATTTTCATGGGACCTGAGCCAATTGTGGCGTATCTTTTATATAAAGAAGCGGAAATTAAAAATTTGAGAATTGTTTTGTCGGGGGTTCAAAACAAGCTTGACCCTGACGCAATTCGTGAAAAATTGAGGAGGCTATATGTATAATATCGCGGTAATGGGCGATTATGACAGCATTTTCGGTTTTGCTTCCATCGGGCTTGATATATACCCTGTCGACGACGCAAAAGAAGCTGAAAAAACACTAAGGCAGCTTGCGGAGAACAATTACGCGGTAATTTACATTACCGAGGGTTTGGCGGATAAAATCGAAAGCGAGATTAAAAAATACCAAAGGCAAATCCTTCCGTCAATTATTCTAATCCCCGGTATTAAAAACAATACCGGAAAGGGTATGCTTTATGTCAAAAAGAGCGTGGAACAGGCTGTTGGTTCCGATATTATTTCGGATAATTAAAATAGAAACGAGGCGATAAAAATGAGCAAAGGGACGATTATAAAAGTTTCCGGCCCGCTGGTTGTAGCTTCAGGCATGAGGGACGCCAATATGTTTGACGTGGTCAGGGTATCAAGCCAGCGTCTTATTGGCGAAATCATTGAAATGCACGGGGATGAAGCGTCAATCCAGGTTTATGAAGAAACAGCAGGGCTAGGCTGCGGCGAAGAAGTTGAGTCCATGGGCGTGCCTTTGAGCGTGGAACTAGGGCCGGGGCTTATTGCAAGCATATTTGACGGTATTCAAAGGCCCCTTGAGGAAATCATGCAAAAAACCGGGAATAACCTAAAAAGAGGCGTTGAGGTTCCCGCTTTAAATAGAGAGAAAAAGTGGAAGTTCGTGCCAGCAGTAAAGGTGGGCGATGAGGTAACTTCCGGCGATGTTATCGGCACCGTGCAGGAAACTGAAGTTGTGCTTCACAAAATCATGGTTCCCCACGGCGTTTCAGGAAAAGTTGCCGACATAAAAGAAGGGGAATTTACCGTTTTAGAAACTGTTTGTGTTGTAAATGACGGGACAAAGGAACACAACCTTACCTTAATGCAAAAGTGGCCTGTCAGAAGAGGCAGGCCCTATGCTAAAAAACTACCGCCAACCGAGCCGCTGGTTACAGGGCAAAGGGTTATTGACTCCCTCTTCCCTATTGCAAAAGGCGGGGTTGCGGCAATCCCGGGGCCTTTTGGAAGCGGTAAAACCGTAACCCAGCACCAGCTCGCAAAATGGGCTGAGGCAGACATTGTGGTCTATATCGGCTGCGGCGAACGCGGAAACGAAATGACCGACGTTTTGAATGAGTTTCCAGAGCTTGTGGACCCGAAAACCGGCAAGAGCTTGATGCAAAGAACGGTTTTGATTGCAAACACTTCCGACATGCCCGTTGCGGCACGTGAGGCGTCAATTTACACGGGTATTACCATAGCGGAATACTTCCGCGACATGGGCTATTCCGTGGCGCTTATGGCGGACTCCACTTCCCGCTGGGCTGAGGCCTTGCGCGAAATGAGCGGCCGCCTTGAAGAAATGCCCGGCGAAGAAGGATATCCCGCGTACTTGGCAAGCCGCCTTGCGCAGTTTTATGAAAGGGCGGGCAAAATTGTGGCGTTAGGTAAGGAAGGAAGGGTTGGGACACTGTCCGTTATCGGCGCGGTATCACCCCCTGGCGGCGACATATCCGAGCCTGTTTCACAGGCAACACTGCGGATTGTTAAAGTATTCTGGGGATTGGACGCAAACCTTGCGTACAAGCGTCATTTCCCCGCTATTAACTGGCTTACAAGCTATTCCCTTTATGTTGATACACTAAACCCATGGTTTAATAAAAATATTGCATCTGACTGGTCGGAACTACGAAGCAGGATTATTGCGCTGTTAAATGATGAGGCGTCTTTGGAAGAAATCGTAAAACTTGTCGGCATGGACGCGCTATCCGCACCCGACAGGCTAAAGATGGAAGCGGCGCGCTCAATCAGGGAGGACTTTTTGCACCAGCTTGCTTTCCATGAGGTTGACACTTACACCTCATTAAAGAAGCAG
>JAAYMJ010000296.1 GCA_012521455.1 Clostridiaceae bacterium | reverse complement strand
CCACATAGAAAAAGCCAACACCGATTTTCAAGGCTCCTATGCCGCGATAAACCAAATGTTTGTCAAAAACGAATGGGCCCATTTGAAATATATCAACAGGGAAGAAGACATGGGCATTGAAGGCTTAAGGCGGGCAAAAATGTCCTATCGCCCAATTTATATCCTAGATAAATACGAGGCGGTGCAGATATAATTGGAAATTAAGTATCTTGATAAATCCGACCAAAAGGAAATAAACGAGCTAAAAGATTTATGGAAAATTGTGTTTTCCGAGCGGGATATTTTTATAAAATGGTATTTTGACGAAATCCCTGATAGCAACCGCACCACCTATCTATTAAAGGTGGATGGCCATATTGCGTCAACTTTGCAAGTATTAAAATATGATTTCTGCCTTTTTGGCCATAAGGTTAAGGGCGGCTATATCGCGGGGGTCGGCACCATGCCAGAACACAGGAAAAAAGGGTTTTTGTCAATGCTTTTGAAAAAAGCCCTGAATGATATGTATAACGAGGGCTTTGTTTTTGCAAATTTAATCCCCACAAATCCCGCGTACTATAAATCTTCAGGCTTTGAAAGCGTTTACAAATGCAAATATATAAATATAAGCGGTTTATCAAAATACCAAACAAATGAAACTTTCAACGAGGATTTTTCCGATATTGACCCCATCTATAAGGAAGCCGTAAAGGGCAAAAACGGGTATATCATAAGAACTGACTCCGACTGGCATGAGATAATTACAAGCTGCCAGGTGGAAGAGGTTAAGATTTTAAGAACTCAAAAAAGCTATTTTATATATAAAGTTTATGACGACACCCTTCATGTGCTGGAAAGCGCGTTCTTTAGCGAAAATGAACTTTGGGGCTTTTTGGGGAAAATTAAAGAAATGTACCCGCAAGTAAAGCGGGCAAAAATCAGGACTTATTATAACAAATACGATGAAATTAAAGATTTTGCAATGGCAAGAATAGTTAACGCAAAAGCCGTGTGCGAAATGTTAAACATAAATGATGTAGGGGTTTATGACCCGATTATACCTCAAAATAACTTTACCCCGTCAAACAGTAAAAGTATGGACATTGGCATGTTTACGGATTTTGTATTTTCAAAAGGCGATAATGTCATAAATTTGATTTGCTGGGTTCAATAAAGGAGGGATATTATGGTATATGTATTTTTAGCAGAAGGCTTTGAAGAAATTGAAGCCATAACTTTTGTTGACGTTTTAAGAAGGGCGAATGTGGATGTGAAAACCGTAGGCGTTACCGGCAAAGAGGTGACGGGCTCTCACGGCATTAAATTAACTGCTGATATTTTGATTGACGAAGTAAACAGGGATGACTTACAAATGATTTACCTTCCCGGCGGAATGCCAGGGGCAAAGAATTTGAGCGAAAACGAAAAGGTTTCAGACATCATAAAATATGCCCATGAAAACAAAAAATACATTGCCGCAATTTGCGCTGCGCCCTTTATACTTGGGAAATCAGGCCTTTTAAAAGGGGTTAGCGCAACCTGTTATCCCGGGTTTGAAAAGGATTTAATTGGGGCAAATATCACAAAAAGCGATTATGTTTTTGACCAAAATATATTAACAGGGAAGGGGCCTGGGGTAGCATTGGAATTTTCCTTGTTCGCGGCAAGCTTATTTATCGGAAAAGCCGCCGCAAACAGGATATCCGGCGCTATGCAGTTTAAGTATGAATTACAATGATAAAAATATTATAAGAAAAGAAATGATTAAAAAGCGGGAGGCTTTATCGGTTGATGAGCATACATATTTAAGCCGCCTAATCTTTGAAAAGCTGGTAAGCCTTCCCGAATACAAAAATTCCCGATTTATTATGACCTATATATCTTTCCGCAATGAGGTTGACACTAAAAACATTATAAAGGACGCTTTTTTTAACAATAAAAGGGTCGCGGTGCCAATTACTATGGGAGGAAAGATTATTTCCTCGGAAATATTTTCCAATTCCGTGTTTAAAATTGGCACATTTGGCGTAAGCGAGCCGAAAGAAATTTTTGAGGTTGACCCGAAAATTTTGGATTTAATAATAGTTCCCGGAAACACCTTTGACAAACACGGCAACAGGCTGGGTTACGGAAAAGGGTATTATGACCGCTTTTTGCCAAAGACAAAGGCTGTAAAAATTGGTTTATGCTATGATTTTAATTTGGTGGATGAAATTCCGGTTTCTGATAACGACATACCAATGGATATTATCATAACCGATAAATCCATCCTTCGATTTGAGGTGGATTAAATGAGTAAAAGGTTAACATTTAAAAGAAGAAATAGAAAAATCCTCCCAAAATTTATTTCATTAATCCTTGTGCTGATTTTGGGCTTTGGCACTGTGCTTTTTATGTTTTATAACCAAAACTATCAGGGAAGGGATAATGGGGAAAGGGTAACCTTAACCATTCCCGAAGGCGCAAGTCTTGCTACCATAAGCCGCATTTTAAAAGAAAACGGCGTAATCAGGA
Organism: Clostridiaceae bacterium; assembly: GCA_012521455.1. Taxonomy (GTDB): domain Bacteria; phylum Bacillota; class Clostridia; order UMGS1883; family JAAYMJ01; genus JAAYMJ01. Next base: position 938 of record JAAYMJ010000296.1, on the reverse strand, counting down.
GCGAAAGGGCGTTTTTATTTGCGGCAAAGCTTGAAAAAGCGTATCAAAACATGAAAAGCGGGACCCATACACTGACAAAGGACATGCCCTATGATAAAATTTTTGAGGTTTTGTCAAATTCGGCTCAGGATAACGGGGAAACGGTTAAAGTTACAATCCCTGAAGGGTTTGAGCTTAGGCAGATTGCGGACCGCCTTGAAGAAAAGGGTTTAATTAATAAAGAAGTTTTCTACGATGTGATGGAAAATGAAGAATTTGACTTTTTTGTTGACATCCCAAGGCGGGAAAACAGGTTTGAAGGCTATCTTTTCCCTGAAACATATATATTTAAAAAAGACGCGGGGGAAAAATACATAATCCAGACAATGCTTTCCCAGTTTGAGAAAGTTTTCAATGAGGAATACAGAAAACGGGCTCAGGAGTTGGGCATGACTGTTGACCAGGTTGTGACTTTGGCGTCAATCATTGAGCGGGAAGCATTGGGGGATGAGGACAGGGATTTGATTTCCTCCGTATTCCACAACAGGCTCAAAGTAAAAAGCCCTGAGTATTTACAGTATTTGCAGTCCTGCGCGACAATCCAGTACATCCTAAAGGAAAGAAAGCCCGTTATATCCGTTGCGGATACCATAATTGACTCACCGTATAACACATATATGTATAAAGGCCTTCCCATAGGCCCCATTTCCTCACCTGGGGAAAAAGCCATCAGGGCGGCATTGTATCCCGCGCAAAGCGATTATTATTTCTTTAAGTTAAATCAGGACAACAAACACGTATTTTCTAAAACCTACCAGGAACATCAAAGGGTTAAATAGCGTATATTTGAAAGGAATGTTTTAATGGATTGCGGAATAAACAATGAAAATGTCACAGAATTCATCCGCTCTCTTTTACCTAAGCGGGATAAATTTTTAGCTGAACTTGAAGAACTAGCT
>JAAYMJ010000295.1 GCA_012521455.1 Clostridiaceae bacterium | reverse complement strand
TTACAAATACAATGCTTAACGCAATCAATAAAACCGCGATAGCCTTATGCAGGGTTTTGGATAAAAACCTGAAGTAATGCATTATAACCGACAAGCCTTCAATCACAAATATAAAGCTAACAAAAACGCTCATATTCAAAAGTATCGTGCCAATATAGGAGTCTGATAAAAAGTAGGTTGCCCCTAATAATATTATATAAAAAACCGTAAAGGATTTATCAAGCTTAAACTTAGTAAAAGGCAGGTATTTGATTTTACCCCCCTGAAGAAGGTATGTTTTTTTAGCCACTATGTAGTAGGTGGTCACAATAAAACACAATGAAAAAATCAAAATAAAGCCCACAAGGAGTTTTGAAATTATAAAGGTTATGGCATTGTTGTAATTTAAAACCGAAGGATTTAAAGCATATGCCTCAAACTTTTTTAAGGTATCGTTAAATATGCCCAAAATATAGCCTGCCACGGTTTTGCCCCTTTGTGAGGCAAAATAGTAATAGGTTAAAACCTCGCAAAACCCGTATAAAAACGTGGGAATGATTATCGCGCTGTATGGGCTTTTCCCCTTTTTTATCAAATGGCCCATAAATATAGGCGGCAACGCGATTAAGGCCATATACAAAAGGGAAAAGATTTCATTTGAAAATATATACGCAGTAAAAAATATTGACATTGCGCCAAAGTACCCGAACACAAGGCCAATATTTGCGGTGTATGCCCCGATGACGCTTTGCAAATAAATTATCGCAGGGATTTGAAATGGGGTAAACAAAACTATCAAAAACCCAATGGACAGCTTTACCATGTAGGATATGACATTGTTGTGAATTCTCATACGCTTACTCCTTAGTCCTTCTTCCTATGTGCTCGTATAGCGATGTAACATCCTCTTTTGATAAATACTCTAAATCGTTTTTTTTCAATAAATCCAACATGTCAAGCTCAAGGCGGGCATAACTTATCCCCAGCTTTTTGGCCAAAAGATAATTAAGCAGGCAAACCTTTGAAAGGATTGCCGACAGTTCATTGTTGTCGGAATTGTCCGCCATCTTTTTATACAAAATCCCCAAATTTTTTAATATTTCGCCCTTTATGGATTCAATGCAAAAAATATTCCTGACGATATCAAGGCCCAAGTCATCCAACTTTACTACCGCCTTTCAAGGAAGGTTTATTCTTTAATTATACCATTTCTTTATTATATTGTCAAAATTATTATATATATCGCCCTTCTTGCCTTGATATCGCATATTGTGTATAATTTTTGTGAAAGGGTGATTTATATGGTTAAAGAGTTTAAAAACTTCGCTCTCCGGGGCAATATTGTTGACCTTGCTGTGGGGGTAATTATTGGCGGCGCTTTTAACAAAATTGTCACAAGCCTTGTAAATGACATAATCATGCCGTTTTTCTCCATATTTTTAGGAAGGATTGAGTTTTCAAACTTGTTTTTCGCTTTAGACGGAAAGCATTATGATACCATTGCCCAGGCTGAGGCGGCAAACGTGGGCACCATAAAGTATGGCATATTTATAACCAATGTGATTGACTTTTTAATTGTGGCGTTTACCCTCTTTATTTTTGTAAGGCAGATAAACCGGATTAAAAACTTTAAAAAGAACGCAGAGGAGGAAAATTTGCCCTCTACTAAAGACTGCCCATATTGCAAAACTTCTATACATATCGAGGCCACAAGGTGCCCCCACTGCACAAGCGAGCTTTAAAAAAACGCCGTTTGCTTTTGCAAACGGCGTTTTTAGTTTTTGTGCAAAAATTATGTTTTTGGGTTTTCCCCCTTGGGAGTTATCTTAAATTTTGGTTTTAACTTTTTTTGCGGGCGCATAAAAATAGTATAATTAATAAATTTGATGGATATAATCAAAATGAAAGGAAAAATTTTACATACACACAAGGGGGTGGAATGTGTGCAAAACCCGCAGGAGAGGAAAACGGGGCTTTTTGCGTCGTTTTTTCAGTCAAAGAAAAACAAAAAAATAATTGATGAGGATATTTACAGGCAGATAAAAGAAGTGATGGAGGATTTGGACATTGCAAGGCGCAACTACAACTACGCAAAAGACAGGGATTTAATTGATATGTACACATATAAAATCAAGGCGTCGGAAGCACATTATAAGCACCTTTTAAATATACTGAAAAATAAAACCATCTAAAGTGCCGCAAAAGCGGCACTTTTTCTATAGTAAAACCGCGCGGTATCCCCGCGGCACAAAAGTTAATCCTAATTCCGTGGTTTTTTGGGGATATATGCCCCTATAGCATTTTATGAGGGTTGGCGCAGTATAGCCGCGCAAGCGTTAACACGAACCCGTTTGAGGGCAGAAAAAATTGCGTGGCGGGCAAAAAACGCTTGCCCGCTTGCGGTAGTGTTTGGGGCTGTGCCTTATAATGATACCCCCCTTTTACGGGGGATTTTATTTTGTGCTTTTTTTGCTTTTGTGCTATAATTTAGGTAAATTTAGTTTTGAGGTAGTTTGTATGGAAATTTACAATAAGTTAAAAAACATTAAAAAAGAGGGGTACCTTCCCTTTCATATGCCGGGGCATAAGATGGGGGAGGGTCTTTTTGAGTTTTATAACGATATCTTTGACATTGACACCACGGAAACAGAGCTATCCGACAATTTAAGAAACCCGAAAGGTTTTTTAATGGGCGCAAATGAATACGCCGCAAAGATTTACGGCGCAAAGAAGGCTTATCTTCTGACACAGGGCTCAACTTTGGGGATTTTTGCAATGCTTTACCACTATGTAAAAGGCGGCAAAGTTATTATGGATAGATTAAGCCACATAAGCGCGGTAAACGCCATATCGGTATTTGGCGCAACCCCTGTGTGGGTTTATCCTGAGTATTTAAAAGAGGAAGGCTACACAGGGGGGATAAACCCAAAGGATGTGGAAGAAGAAATCCTAAAAAACCCCGATGCATGCGCCATTTACATCACAAGCCCGAACTACTACGGGGTGAGCTGCGATATTGGCGCAATCAGCGCGGTGGCAAAAAAATATAGCATACCCCTTTTGGTGGACCAGGCCCACGGGGCCCACTTTCCCTTTTTTGGGCATTTTCCAAAATGCGCAATAGAAGAAGGGGCAGCGGCCTGTGTGGTAAGCACCCATAAGACCCTGCCCGCCCCAACGCAAACCGCCATACTTTTAACTGACGGGACGGATTTGCAGGAGGATATAAATTTGTTCATGACCACAAGCCCCTCGTTTTTGCTTTTGGCGTACACTGAAATTGCCCTGCGGGTTATGGAGGAAAGGGCAGGCGGAATATATGAGGACTTGTATAGGGAAATAAAAAGGCTTTTCGGGCTTCCCGGGAAAGTGGGAAAATACACGGGAAAGCGGGACTTTACAAGGCTGGTTATACCTTTTAGTTCAGGGTATGAGGCGCAGGAAAAGCTGGTTTTGGAATATAAAATAATCCCCGAGATGGCGGATTTAAAAAACTTGGTTTTTATTATAAATATTGCCCATACAAAAGAGGATTTGGAAAAACTAAAAAGGGCAGTAGAAAGCCTGCCGCAAGAAAGAGGCGGATTTAGCCTAAACTATGAAAAAGCCGTCTTTGCCATAACCCCGAAAGAGGCAAGGGAAAAGGCGGGAAGATGGGTTAGCCTGGATGAGGCGGCGGGCAAAATTTCAAAAAACACAATTACCTCGTATCCCCCCGGCACAATATTAATCGCAAGCGGCGATAAAGTTTTATCCTGGCAGGTTGAAAACGCAAAACGGATACTAAATGCTGGCGGGAATATTTTAGGCATTGAAGGCGGAAAAATAGAAGTGATTTAGGAGGTTTTTACTATGTGGGTTTTATATTCGGTTTTAGCGGCTCTCTTTGCCGCCCTTACAACAATTCTTGCAAAGGTGGGGATTTCGGGGATAAACTCAAACCTTGCCACAGCTATTCGCACTTGCGTGGTTTTGGTAATGTCGTGGGTTGTGGTTTATGTCACAGGCGGGCAGAAGGATTTTGGGGCCCTAAATAAGAACAATTTAATCTTTTTGGCGCTGTCGGGCCTTATGACGGGGCTTTCTTGGCTTTGCTACTACAAGGCGGTATCCGTCGGGGATGTGTCAAGGGTTGCCGCGGTGGACAAGTTTTCGGTGGTTTTGGTTATTTTGCTTTCTGCAATATTTTTAAAAGAGCAAGTGGGCATAAAAACCATCATCGGCGGCGTTTTAATCACTTTGGGCACAATTTTTATGATTTTTTAGTTGACGGATTAAAATTAATAGTATATAATTTAATGGAATCATTTAAAAGGAGAATTTCTTCTTTTAAGTGTATTTTTTACATATTACTTTGTTAAAGTCCTGACGAAGAAGAGTTTTCTGATTCGAAAGAATGAGAAAAACAGAAAACTTGTGCCTTCCTAATAGGCTATTTCGTCGCAGGATGGAATACCTTTAGGAAGGCTTTTTAAGTTTGGGAGGATTTTAGTATGGTAAAAAAATTTGCTGTAATCGGGGTAGTTTTGGATAACCCCCATGATGTTCAAAAGGAGTTTAACGAAATTGTGTCGGATTTTTCACACATTGTGAAGGGTAGGATGGGCCTTCCTTTTGAAAGCCATTCTGTGGCGGTAATCTCCATTATTGTGCTTGCTACTTTGGATGAAATCAACAACTTTACAGGAAAGCTTGGAAAATTAAAAGGGGTAAGCGTAAAAGCGGCAATAAGCAAAAAAGATATTATAGAATGAGGAAGTGGTTTTATGCCAAAATTTATCAACGAGGAATATATTCTAGGCTTGCTGGAATTGTCAAAAAACGCAAGCGATGAGGAAATGAACGCCATTTTGGATAAGGCGGACAATTTTGAGGGTTTAACCCACAAAGAAGTGGCGACGCTTTTAGTAAATAACGACAAAAAATTCGACGAGAGGATTTTTAAAATCGCGGAAAAAATCCGAAACCATGTGTATGGCAACAGGATAGTGCTCTTTGCGCCCCTTTACATTTCCGACTACTGCGTGAATAAGTGCCTGTACTGCGGGTATAACTGCGGGCACAATTTTAAAAGAAGAAAGCTTACTTTGGAAGAAGTAAAGGAAGAAATTGAAATTTTGGAGTCCATGGGGCACAAAAGGATTGCGCTGGAGGCGGGGGAAGATGACGAAAACTGCCCCATTGACTATGTTATAGACTGCATAAAGACAATATATTCCGTAAAGTGCAAAAACGGTGAAATCAGGAGGGTCAATGTAAATATAGCCGCCACCACCGTTGAAAACTACAAAAAACTAGCCGACGTGGGCATTGGTACATATGTGTTGTTCCAAGAAACATACCACAAGAAAACCTACGAGCATTACCATGTGTCAGGGCCGAAAAGCGATTATGAATACCACACCACCGCCTTTGACCGCGCAATGCAGGGCGGGATTGACGACGTGGGCGGCGGGGTTTTGTTCGGGTTATATGACCCCAGCTTTGAGGTTTTGGGGCTAATGCTTCATAACGAGCACTTGGAACAGGAATACGGCGTGGGCTTTCACACCATATCCGTTCCAAGAATTAGGGAAGCCGAAGGGGCATTGGCGAAAAAATTCCCCTATGCTGTGGATGATGACACCTTTAAAAGGCTTGTGGCAATCATAAGGATTGCGGTGCCCTTTACGGGGATAATCATTTCAACAAGGGAAAGCGTTGAAATGAGAAAAGAGCTTTTAAGGATCGGGGTATCCCAAATGTCAGGGGGATCCGCCGTAGGAGTCGGGGGATATAAAAACCGCGAAAAGACGGTTTCCCAGTTTAACCTTGAAGATGACCGCAGCGCCATGGAAGTAATCCACTGGATAATGGACGAAGGCTTTGTTCCCTCTTTCTGCACCGCATGCTACAGAAGCGGAAGGACG